>CAZQXY010000065.1:0-9187 GCA_964597455.1 uncultured Desulfovibrionaceae bacterium | reverse complement strand
GGGAACGATTTCTTTTTTATGTACAGCTTACCCCCTTTTTAGGATTTTTTTCAATATTTTAAGTAAAAATGCAACTTCCCTACTTTAACCCAAAGAACTATTCTACAAAAGAAAAAAAAATCCTGCTGCAAATAGTAAGATTTTCACTATATATTTAAGGGACGTTTCTCGCTGTCGCATATCTAATACCTAAGGAAATCCTGCATATGCGACAGCGAGAAACGTCCCCAATGTCGCACTTTTTCTTTATACTTCTTCTCTTGGTTCCCTGCAGATTTCTCCTTTGTCAGGCCTAAAGATAACCTTCACCTTGCCCGCTATTTCTTTCTTTTTTTCTTCGCGGATTCTTTTAGCTTCGATTTTATTTTCTTCCAGTTTCTTTTCCTCTTCAATCTCGGCAAGGGATTTCCCTTCCATAAGAGCAGCGATCTCCGTTGAGTCCAGTGTTTCCTGCTCCAACAATGCCTCAGCAATCAGGTTCAGCTTTTCCTTATTTTGTATTATAAGTTCCTCCGCTATATGGTAACACCTGTCCACAGTACGGCGAATTTCCTGGTCAATAGATTTAGCTATCTCTTCGCTAAAATCACGATCTCTGCCCAGATCACGTCCTAAGAAAACCTGATCATGCTTTCTCCCAAGTGTAATCGGCCCAAGGGCCTCACTCATACCGTATTCCATGATCATTTGCCTGACGATAGCAGTGGCCCGTTCCAGGTCGTTCTGAGCTCCGGTGCTAACCTCCTTAAAAATTACCTCTTCCGCCACTCTGCCGGCCAGCAGCGTGGCAACTCTTTCCAGGAGCTCGGAGCGGGTCAGATAATAACGATCTTCTTCCGGCAACATCAGGGTATACCCGCCTGCCCTGCCGCGGGGGATAATTGAGACCTTATGCACAGGATCGGTTTTAGGCAAAAGATAACCTACCATAGCATGACCGCCCTCATGAAAAGCCACAAGTTTTTTTTCAAAATCGCTGATAACCCTGCTCCTTTTCTCAGTACCGGAGATAACACGGTCGATGGCTTCTTCCATTTCTAAAAGGCCAATAGATTTTTTGTTTCTGCGCGCTGCCAGCAGAGCAGCCTCATTTACCAGGTTTTCTATATCCGCGCCTGTAAACCCGGGAGTCCGCCTGGCCAGAACTTTCAAATCCAACCCGGGCTCAAGGGGTTTACCTTTAACATGAACGGCAAGAATTTCTTCCCTGCCCCTGACATCGGGTAAATTAACTGTAATCTGCCTGTCGAAACGCCCCGGGCGCAGCAGTGCAGGATCAAGAATATCAGGCCTGTTGGTGGCAGCCAAAATGATTATACCTTCATTTCCCTCAAAACCATCCATCTCAACGAGCAACTGGTTGAGGGTTTGCTCCCTTTCATCGTGGCCTCCGCCCAGTCCGGCACCGCGCTGGCGGCCAACCGCGTCTATTTCATCAATAAACACGATACAGGGAGAATTTTTTTTAGCATTCTCGAACAGATCTCTAACACGCGAAGCACCAACACCAACAAACATCTCCACAAAATCGGAACCGCTGATACTAAAAAAAGGCACCCCCGCCTCACCTGCAACCGCTCTAGCCAGAAGCGTCTTGCCTGTCCCCGGCGGACCAATCAGCAAAACGCCCTTGGGTATACGGGCACCGAGGTCAATAAATTTTTTAGGATCCTTTAAATATTCTACAATTTCCCGGAGTTCTTCTTTTTCTTCGTCAGCTCCCGCCACATGATCGAAGGTCACCTTTTTACGTTCCCCGTCGTACAATCTTGCCTTGCTCTTACCAAAATTCATCACCCTGCTTCCGCCGCCCTGAGTCTGCTGCATAAAGAAAAAAAACAGGCCGATAATGAGAATAAAAGGTATAAGATAAGTCAAAAGCGTAGTATACCAGGGTGGCTCAGGTACCGGTTGTTGACTAAAAGCTATTTTATGCTCAATCAACCTGGCCGAAAGATCATCATCAGCAGGCTTATAAGTCTGCACTTTTGATCCGTCTTTCAGGGTAGCTTCCACCTGATTGCCGACAATGGTTACCTCATCTATCTCCCCTTTTTCAATATACTCAATAAACTGGGGATAATAATTTATATCACGCACCACTTCGGGTGATTTGCCAATGGCCTGAATAAGAGCAACGGCAATCATGAAAATTAGAAGGTAAAAGGTTGCCTGGCGCAAAAAACGATTATTCAAGTGCGAAAAACCTCCTCTCTTGCAACATATTATAACTTAAATTGTAACACATTAGTTATTGGAACTCAAGCAAAACACAAATATCGGGTAAATTCCGGTACTTTTCGTTAAAATCAAGCCCATATCCAACCACAAATTCATCAGGAATGCAAAATCCGCAGTAGTCCGGCTCAATGTCAGCTTCCCTGCGTTCCGGTTTATCAAGAAGGGTAATTATTTTTAGTGATCGCGGGTTTCGGGAAAGAAGGTTTTCCCTCAGATAGCTTAAAGTTAAACCCGTATCAATAATATCCTCCACGATGAGGATATCCTTATTGTCAATACTCGTTTCCAGGTCTTTTAAAAACCGCACTACCCCGGAAGTAGTAGTAGAATTCCCGTAACTGGATACCGCCATAAAGTCTACTTCTAGAGGAATTTCCAGGTTACGGATTAAATCTGAAAGAAAAACTACCGCCCCCTTTAAAACACATATTAACAGGGGCACTTTTCCTTGATAATCCCGGGATACCAGCTCAGCCAGATATCTTACCTTTTCCTTGATTTCCTCCTGAGACAGCAATACTTTGAGCTTCCCTGACTCCATATCTCTACCTCCCAGAATTCATTTAATCCGTCCCCGCAGACCATCAATCACTTATAAAACCTATCCTTTTTTTCCTCAAGCCTTAAAACCAGCACCCTTTTGGTGTTTTCCGTTACTTTGCACGCATCAGAAATTTGTTTGCCTGCTACCCATACGATAACATTGCCGGCAAGAACTAAAGGTAAAAAATCGCGCTCTCGAAGGGGAACTCTTATATCAATAAGATACTTTTTTAATTTTTTCTTTCCGGGAGAACCCAGGGGATGGAAACGGTCTCCGTCCCGGCGGGTCCTCACAAGCAGATTTAACCCGTTTTGTAAAGTATGCTCATGCTTATTATCGCCGCCGAAAAGCAGCACCCTGTCATAATCCAGGTATGCCTCTTTACAGCCTTCCGGAGGCCATTTTAGCTCTCCCGGGGAAAAAATCCCGGCCACGATCCCCGTTTTCCCCTCATAAACTGTCTTCTCCCCGGGGACAGGCAGGATAAAAGGCGAAAAAGGGCCTGGTTTTGTGGTTTTTCCCTTCATAACAACCAGTCTGTTGTAGCTCTTTGAGACCTTGAGCCCCCGGGCGAGGTGCAATACGGCATGCGGGGAACCTTTTCTACACATTTTCAGGATATCCCTGATCTGGTTATAGCCGACTTCCCGGGGGACAGATCCCAGCAACCTGTTAATGGCCAGGCGCAGTATTCGCCCCTGTAACGCCTCATGCTCCTGTAATAGTTTTTCACCATCGAGTTCCAGACAATTCATCTTCTCAGCGCAAATAATTGCTGCCAAACACTCTGAAGCAGCGTTTAACAGGTAATTATGATCCAGGGAAAGCAGGTAGGAGAGCCGGGATAACCCCTTACGTATATTAGGGTTATAATCCTCTTCAAGATAGGGCAGCAGCTGCAGGCGTACTTTATTACGCAAAAACCGCGCATCCAGGTTCGTTTCATCAATACGGGGATGAAGGCCGTTCTCCCGGCAGTACTGCTCTATCTCCGTCCTGCCCGTTTCCAAAAGCGGACGAATGATAAACTGCTCCCCTGCGCCGGTTTTCCTTTTAAACTTAATACCCGTAAGCCCGTCCAGCCCTGTTCCTCTAAGGAAATTTAACAGTAGTGTTTCAACCTGATCGTCCCTGTTATGCCCTAAAGCTATGCGCAGCGCTCCAATCCTTTTCGCCAGCTGTTGCAAAAAACTGTAACGCAGATGCCGGGCGGCATCTTCAATTGAAAGCCTCCGGCGCTTTCTAAAAATATCCGTATTAACTTCGCCTACGGTACAGGGGAGTTGCATTTTTTTTGCTAATCTCTGGACAAATTCCGCGTCGCCCCTGGCGGAATCTCCTCTGAGGCCGTGATTTAAATGTGCAATATAAAGAGAAAAGGAAATGAGTCTTTCCCGCCTTAACTCATTTAAGATATGCAATAAAGAAAGGGAGTCTGCACCCCCTGAAACGCCAACGAGAACCAGATCTCCTTCTTCAATTAGTTTTTCCCTCAGAATTATAGTTTTTACATGTTCTCCTAAAGCAGCCATTTTCAGGGCAGTAATCCTCCCGGACAATTTAACTTTCAACTAGTTTTAAGTTCTCTAAAGCTTTTCGAAATTCCTTCTTTCTTATAAATAATAGCCGTAACTGCTCAGTCTAAGAGCTTCACTCATGTGCTGTCGGCAGGCACCAAAAATGGCCTACAGAGGCCTCAGACGTGATACCAACACCGTTAAATCATCCTGCACTCCCCGCGGCCAGCGGTAACAGGCTTCCTCAATCAACCGGTCGGCAATAATTTGGGGATGATCGTGGTGAATCTCCTCTAAAGCATTAACAAGCCAGTCATCCTCACTCTCCTGTCTGCTATCCAGCAATCCATCGGTAATCATCACAACCAGGCCGCCGTTCGATATTTTAAAAGATACTTTTTCAGGGGTAATATCCTCGAGGATTCCGATAGGAAGAGAAGCTGAACCGATTACCTCTACCGCCTTTCCATTTTTTAGGAAGCTGGGGGGAGCCCCCAGCTTGAAGAGTTCAACTTCTGCCGACTGCAGGTTAAACATAGCCATATCCAGCGTGGCAAACCGTTCAGTTGGATAACCCAGGCGCAGAAGCGTATTAATAGTATTAATCACTATCTCCTGGCGAAAGCCGATACCCAGCAGGTGTTCCATCAGCCTTACCGTGGAAAGGCTGGCGGAACGCGCCTCTTTACCGCTGCCCATGCCATCGCTGAGTATAACAGCCTGCTTCCCGTCCTTCAAGGGCATAACCGTATAACTGTCTCCGGTAATATTCTGGCCATCCTTGGCTACCTGGGCAACGCCTATTTCTATTGAAAAGCGGATGCTGCCGTTGAACGGCTGTTCCTTTATTTCCCCTGCTTTCAGCTTCAACTCCTGGGCGAGATCATGCATTACAGACGAGATTCCTTCCAGTTGCTCCGAGACAAGGGAACGGCTTTCGTGTAATCTATCCTGCCAGTAACAATTTAAACGGTATATTTCCTTCATACTGCCGATTGCTTTTACTACTTCACGCTGCCTGGGGCAATAGCGCCTTAACCTGACCGGGATATATTTTTCCGAGAACTTATCGCCTTCCTCTGCAACGGAGAACATGGTAATAACGCGCCTGTATTGATTATTAAAGTCCCCCTGCCAGCAGCGCTCAAAAAAATCACAGGTGCTGCATACTCTCCTGCTGAAATAATCCACCAGCGGTGATAAATCCCTTTTTGAGCGGATATCTTCCGCCTGACTCTGGGGCCGGAAAGTAGCGGCAAGCTCCTTAAACACAGCGGCAAAATCCTTTATGCGCCCCGCCATGGCAAATCTCAACTTCTCATTGCCTTCCGCCTGGAAAGGCCAATAGATACTAATCCTTCTCAAGCTCTCCCAAAGAGAAAAAGGTATACACAAAAACACTCCGGCAACAGCTAAATCTTCCCATAAAGTCGTTAAAATATAGCCCCCTTCAAGGCAATAATAGGCCAGAAACCTTAAAACTGCAAAATAAACAAGCGCTATCAACGGTCGCCGAAACGGGCGCAACAACCCGGCAATTAACCCTGAAATACCGAGCACCCCGGTATACGGGAACATCACCGGGTTGCCAAAGCTGAGGCACAGCCCCATAATCAAGCCCGCAGTAACACCCCAAACAGGGCCCCAGAGATAAGCACCCGACAGCACCAGCAAAGGACAGATAATATTGAGCAGTTGAACGTTTTCGCCTAATGATATACCACCCATCCCCAAAAAAATCAGGGAAAACAGCAGAAGACCTCCCACGATTGCTTCCGGCAAAGCCTTATGACGGCGCTGCAGGCCATATTCTTCAAAAAAAGGCGTAAGCAGAGGAGGTAATAGCAGCGCGAGCAGCACTTCCAAACTAATGATTAATAATTCGTAAATATTGAGGCTGTACAAGTAAAACAACGGCAAACGAAGGGAAAGAATCGTTAACGGCAGGGTTATGGAAAGCGAAACCCTTTTTTTCAGTACTTTAAATCCAATATAATCCATTGCCATCCAGAGCAGCATTCCCGCCGGCAAAAACCAGGGCGGGAATATTCCTGCTTGCGAAGTGGCCCATCCTATAATAATCGCCGCTGTTACCAAAGCCTTCTTTTGCGGCTGCAGCCGCATAACAAGCGCCCAGAATATTAATGCGAAAGGCATTATCTCTCCCATCAATGCCGAACGGCCGATAAAAATAGCAGCTATAAACCAGAGCAGCTTTTCTCCGTTCAGTCTTTTTTCGATGGCCTGTTTTTTTAAAAGCTGTGAGTATACCGGACGTTTAAAACCTTTTT
This sequence comes from uncultured Desulfovibrionaceae bacterium, assembly GCA_964597455.1. Taxonomy (GTDB): domain Bacteria; phylum Bacillota; class Dethiobacteria; order DTU022; family UBA8154; genus DUQX01. The sequence goes on along the minus strand of CAZQXY010000065.1, from coordinate 2,594 downwards.
TCCATACCGGAAAGATAAGAGGACGTTTCCCCGTATTGATTTTTTCCAAAAATAAAAACCTCCCTTGCCTTAATAATGGCTTGCAGGACAAGCACTCCACTGAAATTATACAAAGGTTTCCAGGAAATGTCTGTCAGAAAAGGGAGGCGGACGAAATTAATACCTTTTTTTATTTTTACAAAATTACTTCAACAAGATCACGCTCTTGCAAAAAACCCTAAATACAAGCAATAATTTTCTAATCCCCAAAAGAAAATTTATTCTTTTTTGTCGTTTTGAGTGCTTGCCGGTAATAAAACAAGGGCTGTAGTCCCCCGGCCGGGTTCGCTGTAGAAACGCAGTTCCCCCCCCATTCTTTTAATAATAGAAGATGAGATGGAAAGGCCCAGACCGGTGCCCTCTCTTTTGGTAGTAAAGAAGGGGCGCTGAATGGCCCGCAAATATTCCGGCGCAATTCCCGGTCCATTATCCTCGAAAGAAACCCAGGCATAATTGTCATCATAATGAAGGGATATTTCTAAACGTCTGTCCTCGGAAACTGCTTTATCAGACAACGCTTCAACCGCGTTTTTTGCAATATTCAAAAACACCTGCTTCAGCCCGGCTACCTCCCCCATGACTCCGGGAAATCCTTCCGGGAAAGAGCAATTAATTTTCACCTCGACGTTATGCAGATACGCTTCGCTTCTAAATAAAAACTCCATCCCCTCAATTACCTGTGCAAGATCGACCTGCTCCAAAAACAGGTTGACTTTGGGCTTGCTCAAATTTAAAAAATCGGTCAACATAATATTCATGCGCTCCAGCTCATCGCTAATTTTACCCAACAGCTCTTTGCGCCGGCCATCCTCATTAACGCTTTTCAGCAACTGGATAGCCACCCCGGCTGTAGATAAGGGGTTGCGGATTTCGTGTGCAATCCCTGCCGCCACCTCACTTGCAGTGGCCAAACGTTCCCAATCATCCCTCATGCTGCGCAGCCTTTCGTTCTCCGTTATATCCTCAAAAACCAGTACAGCCCCACTGATTGCCTCTTTACGCATCAGGGGAATTACTTCCCAGTTTATATGACTTAAAGTGTTGCCTTCCCCAAAGACATAATTTTTTTGGAAAAAAGATTCACCATTGGAGATTGCCCGGCGAAGAGCCGATTCCATTGATTGGCAAAGCCCCAATCCCTCAAACGGTTTGCCGGGAGAAAAGTCAATCCCCTGTGCAGTAAAGAAGTTTGCAGCGGGCACATTGATTAACATAACATTTCCCCTTTTATTGATCATGAAAATGCCATGGCGGACGCTGTTTAACAGCATTGCCCGGTATTGCTGCAACAGGTTATTTTGCCTAAATAGCTCCAGGGCAATTAGTGCCTGCCGGGCAAGGAAGGGGAGAGCCGTTTTTACATTCTTTTTTTGAGCATTCACCACCCCGAGGCAGATCAGGGACTCCCCTTTCCTGATAGAGAAATTTTTTGCATCAGGATACCTTAAATCCTTCTTACCCGGAGATATCTTTTTTTGAAGCGCAATTTGTGGATCTTCGCCCAGGTTTACGGCCCTTTCCCATTCGCCTTCCAGTTCCCTCAAAAAAGCCGCTCTTTCCGCCCCTCTACACACCGTAGTGCCGCCGGCCCCGCCAAGAGCAAAAGCCCAGGCTCCTTCAGCGCCGCAGAGGGTAATGAGCGAGCCGGCCACAAGTTCCAGTACGCGCCGCAGATCAAAGTGTTCAGAGCAGAGCAGTGCGACTGTAAGCTTGTCAATTTTATCGCTGGCCTCCAGAAGCAATTTCGTTTCCCCGGGCTTCTCATTTTCATTCGGGGTGTTTGTAAACCAGCGATATATTGCCTGGATCCTGGCGGCTATTTTTTTAAGTTCTTCCGAGGAAATAGTTCGCATCCCGGCAGAGATCGCCTCTGCTTCAGAAACCCCGTAATCTTTCAAGCGCTTAAAAATATCCTGGCGGCAAAGCTTTTTTTCCTGATTGAGGCCGCCGACTAAAACCAGGCGAAACCTGCCTTCCGGCCGCACAACAGCCACAAGGATACCCAGCGGATCCTCAATAACATCAATTTCTCCTACTTTATTGGTTATTTTTACTAAATAATAAAAAAAACCTTCCAAAAGACCGGTTAATGCCGGATAACGGTCATAGCTAAAAATAAAAGATATGCCGGCAAAAAATGATAACAGCTTGCCTTCCGGACCGATAATTCCGATACCGATATCGAGCAATTGTGCAAGAGAGCGTAAAAACTCAAGTTCCCTGGGTGATATTATACCCCTATTCATTTTGGTACCTATACCCCGGTCCATAAGGCTGCCGGCCTGCAATTTTTCTCTGCCCATTATTGCCAATTATTGCCATACATCCCCTTCCAGCTTTAATATCTCCAGCTCCAAGGCCCAGAATTTTGGTTATCTGCCCCTGTTCCCCGTACACAAGGCATCTCACCTGGTTCTCTGTATTTCGCAAGCATCCGTCTTTAGGCCTGAAAGGCATTTTCCTTCAGCGTCATCTTCCTTCCATTATTCTATCTATTGAACCTGGATTCCCGCCAACTCATAACGAGGCAGGCGGGTCAACGCCCAAACTTTGAT
>CAZQXY010000064.1:0-9195 GCA_964597455.1 uncultured Desulfovibrionaceae bacterium | reverse complement strand
GGGCGGGCGTGGAAGCCCGCCCCTACAATTTTATGGTATATTTGACTGTTGATGGAATGGGATCCCGGGGTGGAAGCCAGGATCAAGCCGCCAAAAATGACCAAGGGTGCCCAACATCCTGAAAAGACCGTTCTCCTTCAGGATCAATCTATCCAAAAGGGTACGATGGGGATGCATAGCTGCCGGAAAGCAAGGATGTAGCCGACATTCTCCGCAAAAATCACGGGGGCGAGGACGAAACCATAGGCCAGATAAAGAGCGTACTCATAACTCGATTTTATGCAATTTACCCAAGTATGTATGTTTATTTAGTACTTTACCACAAAGGTTTCTTCATGCTCTGTAAAGAATATTGGTGTTAGAATTCAAGATAGTTGTACTTATCGATACTGCATCATGCATAAATCGATCCCCCTGCAAGTTTTAGATGGTGATCGAGAAATCTTGATACAGTGAACCATGAAAACTATCCCCATAAATGGGCTATTAATCTTTTGTAGCTGATATGGGCTCTTGCTGGAACATTTGGACACATAAATAGGTCAGATGACGTAACTAGATGCTATTTATCTAAGGAGTTGAGCGTATGAGCAGGTAATTCGGCTATGAATAGTAGTAAAACCAAACCCACCGAAGGAGCGTGTTTAAATGGGCGGTTCTGAAACAACCCTGAAGGGAACAAGGGTTACAAGTTGGCGAAAGATCTGGAGCGAACCAGGGTTTGGAATAGCTGCCCTGATCATTATTATTTCCCTTCTAATATTCATCTTGGTTCCGGTATTTATAGTTATTATAAAGAGCATAGGCTGGGGTAGTGGAACTATAACCCTGAATAATTACAAGATATTTTTCAAGACATCTTACTACTTTAAAGCACTTTTAAACAGCCTATCGGCGGCTACAATCACAACTGTTATCGTAATACCTCTCAGCGTTATTTTTTCATTGTATGTCACGCGCTCCCACAGTATTATTTCAAAATTTTATCGGGCCATTGTCCAACTGCCCCTGGTTGCACCGCCCTTTATATTTTCTTTAGCGCTGATAATCTTGCTCGGACGCAGGGGCATCGTCAGTTCATTTATTTCCAATATCATCGGCAGCCATTTCAGCATCTACGGTTTTAAAGGCGTTGTTGTTGCTCAAATTTTGGGCAGTTTGCCTGTTGCTTTTATGCTCGTGGAGAGTTCTTTACGGACAATAAGTGGAAGCGTAGAACATGCCTCCCGGGATTTAGGCGCCGGTCAGGGAAGGACGATCTTGAAAATAACGTTGCCTCTCGCATATACCGGTATCATTAAGGCTGCCTTGCTGGTTTTCGTGATGGCCATAGCTGACTTTGGTAATCCCATGATTATAGGCGGCGGCAAACCATTTTTGGCATCCTCCACCTACCTGTTAGTAATCGGTCAGCAAAACCTGGAGATGGCTGCGGTCCTGGGGGTGTTTCTAATAATCCCCAGCCTGGTAGTTTTTCTGCTCCAGACTTATTACTTGAAGGATAAAGACTATGCCTCAATCGGCGGGGCATCAGGGGGGGTAAACCTGCCGCTAACCAAACCGATAAAGGCCTTAGTGTTTATTGTCAGTTCAGTAGCGGTTATTTCCATTGCCTCACTTTTTGCGGTTGTTGTTGTAGCTGCTCTGGTGAAAGTTATCGGGGTTAACAATGCCTTTACCTTGGAATATTTCGCAACCCATGCCGGTTGGAATGCCGTGCTTACAAGTGTCAAAGTATCGTTTTTCGCAGCCGTACTTTCGGCCGCTCTGGGTATAGTGCAGGGATATCTTTTGGAGAGAAAAGAGGTGCCGGCAAAAAACCTCATAGAATTTACCTCCTTGTTCGGTCTGGCGGTTCCAGGCACGGTTATGGGGATCGGTTACGTTCTGGCTTTCAAAGGAGCCCCTTTTTACCTCACAGGTACTGTTTTATTACTGGTTTTAAATATGACTTATCGTAAAATTGGCGTGGGCATGCAGGCTGCGATAAGTAAACTACAGCAACTTGATCGTAGCATGGAGGATGCTTCGAGTGATCTGGGTGCAAGTCCCTATCGTACATTTTTTAGGGTAACGCTTCCCTTGCTGTCCCCAGCAGTAGTGGTTGGTTTTGTTTACACTTTCATGACCTCCATGGTATCTGTCAGTGCAATCGTTTTTTTAATGTCGCCCCGGACCAGATTGGTCGCTGCTTACATCCTAAACTTGGCTGAGCAAGCGGCCATTGGGAAAGCATCCGCCATGTCCGTGGTGGTTATTATTATCGCGTTAATATGCCAGAGGTTATTACACTTCATCGAAAAACGCACCCAGGTGGGCATTTAAAAAAAGGGGGTTCTAGAATGGGAACAGGCAATTGTATTCTCAGGCTCAACCATATATCGAAATCTTTCGGGGATGTTCAAGCATTGAGCGATATTGCTGTGGACATAGAAAGGGGGGAACTAATTTCTTTTATCGGGCCCAGCGGTTGCGGCAAAACCACACTGTTGAAAATCGTTGGAGGGTTTGAGCAGCAGGATTCAGGGACGGTTATTCTGGATGGGGCTAATATCGACCGGCTTCCCCCCGAAAAACGGGTTACAGGCATGGTTTTCCAGGATTATGCATTGTTCCCTCATATGACCGTATATCAAAATATCTCATACGGTCTGGATTTAAAAAAGCTTTCAAAGGTTGAAAAAGATAAGGCTATAGATGCTGTGCTTGAGCAGGTCCGGTTGAAAGGATACGAACAAAGAAGACCCCGCGAATTAAGCGGCGGAGAGCAGCAAAGGGTTGCTATTGCCCGCTGCCTGGTTTTAAAGCCGAAAGTACTTTTATTGGACGAACCGTTGTCGAACCTGGATGCCAGTCTCAGATTAACCATGCGAGAGGAGATCAGACGTCTTAAGGACGAACTTGAACTGACAATCATATTCGTGACTCATGATCAGGACGAGGCGATGAGCATTTCGGATCGGATCCTTATTTTGAACAAAGGGGTACAACAACAACTCGATCTGCCTCATAACATTTACAGTTATCCAGCCAACAGGTTCGTGGCCAACTTTGTAGGACAGTCCAATATTTTAACAGGAGATCTAGACGTAATAGATGGGAAAACGTATTTCATCTCTGAGGATCTCCGATTTGAAGTGGATCCATCGTTGGCACCTTCGAAAAATGTAGCGGTGCTAATACGACCTGAAGCAATAAAAATAAATCTGGACAGCACTAACAGGGGAACGGTAGAGAAGATTAACTACAGCGGCAACATTGTGCGTTACTATATCAAGATTGGTAAGCAAGAAATTATAATTGACGATTTTAATGTTGAATTTGGATCTATTTTTGAAAGGGGCGGCATAATCGGAATAGATATATCGAAGCACCCTCACATTTTAGAACATTAGCACAGCCTTATGGATGTTTAATGAAGCTAGGGGGGATCCTTTCAAATGTATGCCGATCTGCATGTACATTCGTACTACTCTGATGGCACGGATTCGCCCGCTGCCCTGGTCAAAAGGGCTAGGAATTTGGGAGTCAAGGTACTTTCCCTTGTTGACCATGACACCGTCGGGGGGATCAACGAGTTCATAAATGAGGCAAAAATGAATGATCTCCAGGCTGTTCCGGGGGTGGAAATTTCCACCTCAAACAATGGAGTAGGCATACATATTTTGGGTTACTATATCGATACGCAGAGTGGTGCCCTCATCAATTATCTGGGCATCCTGGCCAAAGCCCGCACGGAAAATACAAAGCTTATTTTTGATCAGTTATGCAGATCAGGTCGGCTTCGCTATTCCTGGGATCAGGTACTACATCACAGCCGTGCCAAGGATGCCATTTACAGTTCGGATGTTTTTACAGCGATGAAAAATGATCATTTTTTCAGTTCATGGAATGAATTCCCACAGTTTTACTACCGCTATTTTAGCGAAAAAAGCGAGCAATACATTAATTTTGATTGCTGTTCTGCCGGAGAAGCGATACGGGTTATTTTAGAAAACGATGGAATTCCTGTGTTAGCCCATCCAAAACTAATGGGTGATGATCAACAAATTGATGCGCTTGTCATAAAGGGCCTGATGGGTATCGAAGCATATTATCCTGCACATGATCGCTGCGATACACAGAGATATCTGGATATGGCCCTGAGTCGTGGCTTACTAATCACCGGTGGGACGGATTGGCATGGCGAAATGTCCGAGTGGAATTATGCTATTGGCGAGTGTGGGATTGATGCAGCCGAGTTTAACAAATTCAGGGAGGGGAGAGATTAGTTTATAAGTAAGAAAGAAAAAGAGACATGTCGATATGATCCGAGTCACTCTTTGCGTTTTCCAGGATGTTCTCAATTACCATAAATAATTTGAAAAGGGGACGAAGAAATGAGGAAGACAGTTATTGTGCTGCTGGCGCTGGCCCTGATGGTCTGGGTTGTCGCATGCGGTGACGGTGAGGGCGACAACCGGGTGAGCATGTATACACATAATGATGAAGGTGAGATGACTGATTTCCTAGATGATCTAAAGGATGCTACAGATCTTGAGATTGATGTCCTCACCGCCTCGGGAGGTATTCTCTGGAGCCGGATTGAATCTGAATTCCCTGATGTAGAGGCAGATCTCCAGTGGGGTTCATTGCACAGTTTTACGCTTTTAGCGGCAGAAAAGGATATGTTGTATCCCTACAAATCACCGGAATGGGAAGAGGTGCCCGAACAATTTAAAGACCCTGACGGTAAATGGTATGGCTGGTCCTACTGGTTTAACGTAATTGTGGTGAACACGGATCTACTTGAAGAGCTGGGGCTGGAAAAACCTACATCTTGGATGGATTTAATCGATCCGAAATATAAAGGCGAAATCGTTATGCCTGACCCTGGCACTGCGACAACCGCCTATGTTATTGTTTCCACCATAATGCAGATTATGGGGGAAGAAGCAGGTTGGGAGTACTTGGAGGCTTTGAACAAAAATGTGGATCAATATCCGCAGTCTGGAACCGCTCCTTCCCAGATGGTGGCAGAAGGTGAATATGCTATTGGCATCTCCTGGGACGGTGCTGTCTTCCAGCGCATGGAGCAGGGCTACCCCATCGATTACGTTATCCCTGAAGAGGGAGTTGGCTTTGACTTAGATTGCATCTTTATCTTTAAAGGAGCCAAAAATCTCGAGGGTGCGAAAAAGATCGTTGACTATGTGGGTTCCGAAAGAGGTATGAAAACCGTAGCAAAACATCGCTCCATGGTGACCAGGCCGGGAATAGCCGGTGCAATTGACTTTGAGCCAAACTTTATCGATTATGATGCGGTATGGGCAGCGGACAATCAGGAGCGGATCATGGAACAATGGAGAGAGAAATTCCACTGATCAATACCTGATCGAGCATGCTGTGTATCTGCTAAAGATGGTTGATCATGACAGACACCAGGGGTGTCGTAAGAAGAAATAGGGGAAAAGGCTCACCTTTAAATGTGCAGGTAGATTGCCAGCCGCTGCTAAGGGTGAGCCAAATTCCCCAACTTTGCCTAATCTCGAATTGGGAGAGAAGATTATGGGGTTGATCGGGGTAGATATTGGGACTACCGGTTGCAAGGCAATCGTATTCGATTATGAGGGAAATGCAAAAAGCGGAGCCTACAAGGAATACGCCTTGAAGACTCCCCGAACGGGATGGAAAGAGCTAGATCCTGACGAAATATGGCAGTCAGTAAAAGAAGTCCTTACAGAATCTACCCGAAAATATTACGGAGATCCGATCAAGGCGATTTCTGTATCATCCATCGGCGAGGCTGTTGTCCCCGTAGACAGACAGGGCCGGGTGCTGCATAACAGCATTATCTACCTGGATAAGAGGGGGCGCAAAGAGGCTGCGTACATTGAAAATGAAATAGGTACAGATAGAGTATATGCAATAACTGGTGTTTTTATCCATCCCATGTATTCGTTAAACAAAATAATGTGGCTAAAGAAACATATGAATGAGTTGTTCAGCGACACATGGAATTATATGCCATATTCTGGCTTTGTGTTATTCAGACTGGGCGCCGAACCTCATGTGGATTTTTCACTGGCTGCAAGCACGATGGCCTTTGACATCAATGAACGGAGATGGTCAGATGAAATTTTAGCATGCGCAGGGATAGATCAGGAGAAATTTCCCCCAGTGATCCCTCCTGGCAAGATAGTTGGCGAAATATCAAATGCAGCAGCCAGGGAAACCGGCTTGCCCCCGGGAACGGTTCTGGTTGCCGGGGGGCATGATCAACCCTGTGCCGTTTTGGGCACAGGGGCGACGGAAAAAAATACAGCTGTGGATGGGATGGGTACCGTTGAATGTATCACAGCCGTCCTGAAAGAACCGGTACCGTCAGCGATAATGGCAAAGCACAATTTTGTATATGTACCTCATGTGATAAGGGATATGTTTATTACCTATGCCTATAATTTTTCTGCAGGCAGTATCCTGAAATGGTTCAGAGATAATTTTGCATATGAAGAGAAGCTGATTGCCCAGGAACAGAATCTTGACCTATATAAACTATTGATAGACAACGCGACTAAAACGCCTACCGATCTTTATCTGTTACCCCATTTTGCAGGAAGTGGTACTCCTTACCTGGACGGGGACTCCAGAGGAGTACTCATGGGCTTGGATCTTGACACTACAAAAGCGGATATAGTAAAGGCCATATTGGAGGGTCTCACTTACGAAATGATGATCAACCTGCAGTGCCTTGAAAATGTAGGGATCTATCTGGATGAGTTGAGGGCTGTTGGCGGCGGTGCAAAATCTAGGGAATGGCTCCAATTAAAGGCAGACATGATGGGTAAAAGGATAGTTTCATTGAATGTTGATGAGGCAGGTACGCTTGGTGTAGCCATGCTTGCTGGGACAGCAATTGGAACATACAAATCAATCGACGATGCCACAAAAAAAGCGGTAAAACTAAAAAACGTATACCAACCTGACCCCAAGACATATAACATTTATCGGGAAAAGTACCAGGTGTACAAGAATATTTACCCGGCAACGAAAAAGCTAAGGGGGACAATCGATCTTTACCAATGAAGGGTTGAAGAAATCCGCGATAAGGAGGCAGCTAAATGCGAGTTGCTGTTTGCTACGGAGCAGAAGATATAAGGATTGAAGAAAGGGATATCAGGGCACCTGGCCCGGAGGAGGTGCTGGTAAAAATAGCTTACTGTGGGATATGTCCTTCTGATCATAGGGTGTACAGAGGACTCTCCTCGTTGAAACTACCGGTGGTTCTAGGCCATGAATTTGTAGGCTGGGTTAAGGCAAAGGGAAACAGGGTTAAGGGCCTGGATATTGGCAGCAGGGTCGTGGTAGATCCAGTTCCTAGGTGCCATATTACCAAGTGCAAGACCTGTCAAAGAGGTTTTAACAACAAATGCGAGGCCATGGCAACAGCCTTTAACGGTTTTGCTGAATATTACTTGGCCCGGGCGGTAAATGTATTTCCCCTGAAAGAGACCACAGATCTACAGGCTGCCTCTCTGACAGAGCCACTGGCCTGTGTGTTGCACGGACAGCAAAGGGCGAAGGTTCAAGCGGGTTCAGTTGTTTTGATTGTTGGTGCCGGACCCATCGGTCTTCTTCACCTGCAGGCCGCCAAGTTCGCTGGAGCAAGGGTTATTGTATCCGATATTTCTGACCATAGACTCAATACGGCCCTTGAATATGGGGCAGATCATGGAATCAATCCCCACAAAAGCGATTTGGGGTTGGTGGTTTCATCAGCCAGTGATGGTTGGGGCGCCGATGCAGTCATCGTTGCTGTAGGAAAGTCCCAGCCGGTAGAGGAAACTGTTGATTTACTGGCACCCGGCGGGACAATGGTGCTTTTTGCTGGGGTTAACTCAAAGACGCCAATTTCACTTGATCCTAACATGATCCATTATCGTGAGATAAACATTACCGGCTCTTCCGATTACACGGAGGTTGATTTTGTTAAGGCGTTGCGCTTTATCGAGGAAAGCTATATCGATACAAAAAAAATGGTTACAGATTTTGTTTCCCTTGAGCAAATAGGGGAAGGGTTTAGACTTATGGACTCCGGTAGCAGGTTAAAGATTTTGGTTAATGTAGGCGAGAGATAAAACTTTTACTGTTAATGCACCAACTGTTTGATCAACAACAAGGAGGAATTTGAATGGGTTTGTCAGGTAAAAAAATAAGATTGGGGCGTATATTCGGGTGCGATGGAAAAACTTTGATCGTCCCCATAGATCACGGCCTCGGATCCGGACCTGTTTCGGGGTTGGAACAGCCCCAAAAAATAATTGAGCTTCTTATCTCGGAAGGTGTTGATGCAATCCTAACCACATACGGGGTTGCAAGAAAAAACGCTCACCTTTTTGGCAATACTGGATTAATACTAAGGATGGATGGTGGTCCGACCGATCTTTCAGGGGATCCTGAAGCCACAGAGTTAATGTGTACGGTAGAAGATGCTGTTCGCCTCGGCGCCGATGCAGTGATCACATCCACCTGGCTGGGGGGGGAGCACGAAGCAAGGACAATGTCACTTGCTATGAAGTTGGCAGGAGAATGTGAAGCATGGGGAATGCCTCTTTTTATTGAAACCTTCATGAGCTCAGGTGTTGAAGTAAGCATCGATCATATTTCTTTAGCGTCTAGAGCTGCTGCGGAACTGGGCGCTGATGTCGTCAAAACATATCTCAGGGGAGATGCTGAATCATACCGTAAGGTTACAAATAGTTGCTTCAGACCCATCGTGATTCTGGGAGGGGAAAAAAGCAACGATGAATTAGAGGTGCTAAAATGGGCTGAAACCGCTATCGGTGGCGGTGCAGCAGGTAGCTGTATAGGGAGAAATGTTTTCCAGCATAGAAATCCAGCGGGAGTGCTAAAAGCGCTCAAGTCTATCATACATGAAGATGCCAAAGTGAAAGATGTTGCCCATAAGCTATAATAGGTAGCTTGCTTTCTTAATTCATATTCCGAAGTGCTTGTTTAACAGTTAACTAATCTCTGATCGACAAATAAACGCTGATACTGCGTCGTTTAGGTGCTGTATTTTTGTCAAATTTAATACTTCATGTATCGGAAAAGCAATAACCCCGCAAAGCCTCGGCTCTCAAGGCTTACGGGGGTTATTTTTTGCTGTTAACAATAAAATTCCCTAATGAATCCGAATATCCCATATTTGACTCC
>CAZQXY010000063.1:0-9269 GCA_964597455.1 uncultured Desulfovibrionaceae bacterium | reverse complement strand
CGGGCAACGTCATCTCCCTCCTATTCAGTCTTGCTCCGGGTGGGGTTTACCTAGCGAGCCGGTCACCCGGCCCCTGGTGCGCTCTTACCGCACCGTTGCACCCTTGCCGCAGCCGGGGCCTGCCCGGCCGGGCGGTTTTTTTCTGTGGCACTGTCCTTAGGGTCACCCCCACTGGGCGTTACCCAGCACCCTGCCCTGCGGAGCTCGGACTTTCCTCGAAAGCGTCAAATGCTCTCGCGACTGCCCAGTTTACTCATTATTATTATCTCCTAATAATAGTTTAACTCAATACTTCAGCGCTGTCAAGTTGCTTCTGGAGATTTGTGTCAGCTTCTGGGGATTTGTTCGGCCCTTTTGTTCAGCCACAATAAAAATTTAAAAAGAAAGATCGTATAAGAAATTAAGGGCATCTTCCAGTTTGCTTACAGATACAACTTCTATCTCATCGGCAGCTTGCAGGGCATCCGCATAATTTTCTTCCGGAACAAGAAAGAACTTGATACCCTCCCTCTCCGCAGCAGCCACTTTTTGCTTTACACCCCCGATACCGCCAACTTTTTCGTCAAGGCTGATCGTTCCTGTTCCGGCAATTTTATGTCCTCCCGTCAGGTTTTCCGGAACCAGCCTGTCGAAGATCTCCAACACAAACATCAGACCTGCAGACGGACCGATAACGGGGCCGGTTTCAATTTTTATCTCCAACGGCAGAACCGGCTGCCAGTTTAACGTGCGCACATATATACCAAGCGCGGCTTTCTGCTGATCATCAACATGGGGAACTGTTAGAACTTCGTATTCTTTTATTTCCTCATCCCGCTGAACAGTAACATGGATGCTTTCGCCAACTTCTTTCTCCTGGATTTTTTCCACAACCTCTTCGGCCAGATTAACATTATTGCCCTCAACTGCCCTGATAATATCGCCGGGCTTCCAGATATCTTTCACGGGGCTACCGGGAATAAAATCCACTATTTCTACCCCTTCACTGATGATGGGAACTTCATGCCCCGCCTTGCGCAACGCAATTACCTGCGCAAGGTATTTGCTGTCCTGCATCCAGTCCTGCATAAGCTTATTGTATTCCTCGGGAGTCATTTCGGGGGGAATTACATTTGAAAGAGGGCGTAAATCCAAAAGAGGATGCCATGCACCGTAAAGGAAATCCCATAAATTGGCCGGCTGCTGGGCGACGGTCATCATAAAAAAGCCCCCTGCTTCTTCCCTGACTTTCCCTTGAACCTGAATCAAGCTGCCCAGCTCATCGGCAGATCCGGGCTTAATAATATAATATCCCGTAGGAACCAGAAAACCCAATGCAATGATTAAAAAAAGAACAAAAACCAGCTTAAATATTTTACGCAAATATACCCCTGCTTTCTAATAGGGCCGAGATCTCGGGCAGAGCTTCGCGGGCAGCCTTCTCACCGAGCGCAACGGCTTTTTATTATTGTTAATCAATAGCGGCGGCGTTTATTCCGCTAAATGCCCGGTAATGAAAAACCGGCATCTTTTTTTATTCTGCTTCTATTAGTAATTACCTGCAGTATCCCGGAAGCACTGGTCTACAAAAAAATTATATTAATATAATATGATAAGGAGCGGATAAGAAATATGAATATTGACAGAAAGATGTTTGTCTTCTATTTACCGGCGATTATAGCAGTGCTTATTACAATCAGCCTGGTCCTTTATCCTAAGGAAGCTTTTGAAGCTTCTTTTAACGGCCTTGCTATCTGGTGGAATATTGTCTTCCCCGCCCTTTTACCCTTCTTTATTCTTTCGCAGGTACTTATCGGTCTCGGCGTCGTTCATTTCCTGGGTGTCCTCCTGGAGCCCATCATGCGCCCGCTCTTCAATGTCCCGGGTTCAGGATCTTTTGTCATGGCGATGGGACTTGCATCAGGCTTTCCCCTCGGTGCGGTTCTGACCACAAAATTAAGAAAAGATAATTTATGCAACAAGACCGAAGCGGAGCGCCTGTTAAGCTTTGTCAACACCGCGGATCCGCTGTTTATGTTCGGCGCCGTTGCTGTGGGGATGCTTCACCAACCGGAGGCAGGTTTAGCGATTGCAGCAGCCCATTACCTTTCCAGTGTTTCCGTGGGCTTAATTATGCGTTTTTATAAATCCCGTGAAACTAAAATCACTGGCCGGGCAGCTGAAACTAAAAAAAAAATGCAAATAAATATTTTCCAACAGGCACTTGCAGCGCTGATCAAGGCCAGGGAAAAAGACGGCCGTCCCATCGGCAAACTCCTCGGGGACACCATCAGGGACTCCATCAACACCTTATTGCTGATCGGAGGATTTATCATCCTTTTTTCGGTAATCATGGCAATTTTAAACCTTACAGGTCTTACCGGCTACCTGGTCCTCGGTATCTCCCGGATCCTTGCACCGTTGGGATTGGACGCTGCACTCGCCCCGGCTTTGATCAACGGCTTTATGGAAATTGACCTGGGATGCCAGGTCGCCGGCACTATCCCTCATGTCGCAATGGATCAGAAAATTATCGCGGTAAGCGCTATTATTGCCTGGAGCGGGCTGTCAGTTCATGCCCAGGTGGCAAGTATTATCAGCAGTACGGATATCAGTATAGTACCTTACCTCTTCGGCCGAATTATTCAGGCTGCCCTGGCGGTTTTATACTGTATACTTTTGACTGGACCGCTTCAGCTTGCTTCGCTGTTTAAAACCGAAACCATTCCTGTTTTCCTTCATACTATCCCGGATAATAATCTACCTTACTGGTTTGAAAGAACTATTTTCATGGGAGGACGCTTTTTCTTCGTAATGCTGGTACTGCTGGTTATCTCTTTATCATTTTACTATACAGCGAGATTATACAAAAAAAAAGCGCTTCGATAATAACGCTTTTTAAAAAAACTATAAAAAACAGAGCTAAACCGGCCTTATTGGACCCGGTTTTTATTTTTGCTGGATTCTTGCATAAAGCTTATCCTTAATCATCGCATAGACCCGGGAAGGCACAAGATCTCTTATGTCTCCCCCGTAGCTGGCAACCTCTTTCACAATACTGGAACTTACGTAGGAATACATATTATTGGTCACCATAAACATGGTTTCTACATCGCAGTTTAGTTTTCTGTTTACCAGCGCCATTTGAAATTCATTTTCAAAATCGGATATTGCTCTCAAACCTTTAACGATAATTCTGATACCTTGTTTTTGGGCAAAATCTACCAACAGCCCCTGATGGCACACTACCTCCACATTATCATAGCAACCAGTGATCTTTTCGAGCATTTGAACTCTTTCGCCCTTAGAAAACATAACGTCCTTTCTGGGGTTTTCTAAGACGGCGACTATAAGGTGTCCAAATACCTTGCTGGCCCGGTCAATAATATCAAGATGACCGTTCGTTACAGGATCAAAACTACCGGGATAAATGGCTTTAACCAAGGTAACGCCTCCCTTTAGCAAATAAATTTATTTAATAGGGGAAATGTCCAATTCTTTAAAAAGAATCAGCATAGTATTACCATAAATTTTTCTTTGCCAGGGCTGAAAGGGGGCAGCCTCCAGCCAGGTTCCTGGTTTATGGCTATCCCTTTCTACACCTACGATGCCTCTACTGGAAATAATCCCGTTCACGTGTAAAAAATGTAAAATGTTCAGCACACCCTCGAAACAATATGGAGGATCGAGATAAGCAACATGAAAACATGCTCTTCTTTTATGTAAAATTTCCAGGGCACGGTAAACATCACAGGGCAAGATCTCCGCCTGGGAATAAACACCCGTTAAGCTGAGGTTTTCCCGTATTAATTTCAAATTAAAGGGATCCTTCTCCACAAACACACACTTACCGGCTCCCCTGCTAAGAGCTTCTATACCAATACCTCCGCTTCCGGAAAAAAGATCCAAAAAGTCAGCGCCTTGAATATAGTGTCCAATGATATTAAAAAAAGCTGCCTTGACCTTATCGGAAGTAGGACGTGTTTTCCCTCCTCGGGGAGACTTTAAATGCCTTCCCCTGGATGTACCGGAGATTACTCTCATCATTCACCCCCCTTCCCCACCAATACCGGTTAATTTTATCATTTAACGTTTAAAAAGGCAACACATATATGCTAATATTTACCATTAATTTTCTTGAAAATGAAGTATAAATTACAAAAATTTGTCCATAATATTAATGCATCAACAATATTCCCCATAAGCTCTTCCTCCGGTTTCTCCTCTCCCAACCCCTATGGCGAAAACCATCAAAGGTGGTCTCGACATAGGGGGATTTTTTAAAAACCTAAAAAAAGCGGGCCGAAGCCCGCTGTGTTGATTGTGTACTAGTTACAGTAACTGTTGTTGAATTTGTGATTGGGGTGCAGGTTGATTTGCAAGTTGATTAGTTTGAATCTGGCCGCCAGCCATTTGATTTTCGACTTGCTGGATCATCTTCCTGACCATGTAACCACCAACATAACCGTTCTGTCTGGAGGTCAACTCCCCTTTGTCTACTCCTTGATAATTGGCGATACCCAGTTCATTGGCAATTTCATATTTGAAATTCTCCAGGGCTTGCTCGGCGCCGGTGACAAGTGCTCTATTACGTCCAGTCCTTCTTTGATTTGCAGGCATTAATTTTTCACCTCCTTCCTTTGAGTCTGATCATATTATTTGTTATATAAAGTTGAATATACTTAGCATGTTTCTCCAAAAATATAATATTATAACCATAAAATAAAAATTTTATCCTATTTCACCAAAATAAATAAAAAAATATAAATAGGTACAAAACAGCGCAGACCTGACTGTACGGCTAATAATAATTACATCAGATCATCCTTCGTCATCTTTGTCTTGTCTTTAAAAAGTAATTGTGTTAAAATCTAACTTGTTCGAGTTTAAAAGATCTGCATGGCAGGAGGTGTAATAATGTCCAATAAATGTTATTTTTGTGGCAGAGAGAAAAAGAGCGGTTTTATGATCAGTCACTCACATATCCGGACAAAGCGTTCATGGAAACCTAATATCCAAAAAATCAAAGCGATTATAAAAGGAGTTCCCCAAAGAGTACATGTATGTACGCGCTGCCTGAAATCAGGAAAAGTAAAAAGGGCCATCTAATGGCTTGCTATAGCAATGCCGCAGCAATACCGCATACGATAACTCACTTAAAAGCCAAAAAATAAAAGCGCAGCAGACTTGCGCTTTTTTCATTTTTGAAGATCTTTTGAGCTTGTGGTATTTGTAAACAATATTAGACACCTGAATAACCGCACCCGAAATACGAAGTATTTTGACTCTAAAGCTCCATTAAAGATAATCAGTAATATAATCAGGATTGCGGTTATTCAACATAAGTTTTGGGATTCTCAGTGTTTTCACCTTTTTCCCAGCAGCCCTTTTAATATGTAGCTAATCAATTTGGGCATTTTAAAAACATAAAACCGCATGTTCAGTCCCCCTTCTAATGAAATAATTGTATTACCCTGCCCGCCAATACTTACCAGCAATACATACTTACTCCGCCGATACTTACCAATTTCTGGCGATATATAGACGCCAACCCGTCCAGATTAGAAGACAACCCAGCAGAAAAGGCCATAAAAAAAGGGGCAGTGTATTTACGATTAAAGTAATCCCGATCACAGCGATTAGAATACCGCTGCATTTTATAAGGAACAGGGAAAGACGGCGTCTTCTCAATATTGGGCACCCCACTTATTATGCTTTTATATTATATTCAAGACAACTAAAAAGGGTTAATAATCTTTAAGAACATCTCTTAGACTGAGCAGTTACCATTTTTATATATTGAGCAGAAA
This sequence comes from uncultured Desulfovibrionaceae bacterium, assembly GCA_964597455.1. Taxonomy (GTDB): domain Bacteria; phylum Bacillota; class Dethiobacteria; order DTU022; family UBA8154; genus DUQX01. Next base: position 3,480 of record CAZQXY010000063.1, on the reverse strand, counting down.
TTATGATATAATGGGACAAAGTAATAATTTAGCAAAGGGGTGAAAAGGTTGCCAATGAATGATGAGGAATTAAAAAATGCCTCCTGGGACGCGCGGATTATACTCACCCAACAGGAAGAAAAGGAATTACAGGAACAACTGCGTACATTTTTTAAACTGGCGGAAGTCTTGCAGGAGTTCGATTTAAGCGAGGCGGAAGCTTCTTATGATGTTATCAAGGGATATAATATATTGCGTAAGGACATAATCGAACCTTCCCTGCCCTTGCATTTAGCGCTGGAAAACGCGCCCGATGCTGACGGTTCAAGTTTTCACGTACCCAAAATCGTAGAAGAGTAATACGAAAAAGGAAGGAGAATGAAAGGAGGCACACCCGTGATTGATAGATCTTATGCTGCCCGGCAACTGAAAGAGCAGCTCATCAATAAATCCCTCTCGCCGCAGGAGCTGAGCAGTTCAATAATCAACCATTGCAACAGCGTTCAGGAGAAATACAACGCTTTTATCGCCATTGACCCGGATATTATTTCAAAGGAAATAGAAGCGCTTTTTGATGGCAAATCAAAGGTTAGCGCAACCCCCCCTCTGTTCGGTTTATCATACGCCCTGGGGGATAATATCGCTACAAGCGGATATGGAACAACATGCGCTTCAAAAATGCTTTCTACATATAAACCTCCTTTTGATGCCCATGTTTCTCTAAAACTTCAAGAGAACGGCGCTATAATGATTGGCAAAACTAATATGGAGGAATTCGGCTTAGGGTGTTCCGGCGAAAGTTCTTTTTTCAAAGGTGTAAAAAACCCCTGGAATACAAAGCACACGGCAGGCAACGGAGCGGCCGCTGCGGTATTAACCGGAGCCGTAAATTTCTCTCTCGCTTCCGATGTCCGGGGTGAATTAAGGCAAGCCGCATCTTACTGCGGGGTTCTCGCGTTAAAGCCGACGTATGGAAGAATTTCCAGAAGGGGGCTGCTTGATTCCGCTCCCTCTTTGGAAAATATCGGCCTGATAGCCGGAAATACCATGGATCTGGCTGCTGCCCTGACTGCCGTTGTTGGTCATGATGCGCATGACGTTACCGCCCTGCGCTCCGCAGTGCCTGACTATAGTTCATTGCTGAAAGAAGACAGCGCAGGTTTGCAGGCGGCAGTGCCGGAAAACTGGCAGGATGCTCCTTATCTTGAAGAAGAGCTGAAGGGTATTTTCCAGGATCAGCTCAAAATTTTTGAGGCACTCGGAGTCAAAGTACATTTCGTCCAGCTGCCGCACATGCAGTATTCTTCCCTGGCAGCAACGATCATCAGCGCGGTTGAGGCTCTTTCCAATCTGGGCAATTATGACGGCGTGCGCTTTGGATACAGGGGCGAAGGGAAACACCTCCAGGAGATGTACACGCAAACACGCAGCGAGGGATTCAGCAGCAAGCTGAAGAAATTCTTAGCCTTCGGCGCTCTGGTTTCTACGGCAAAATATTATGATGATTATTTTTTGAAGGCGCAAAAACTGCGGACCGTTATTACAAAAGAGCTGGAAGGCTGCCTGCAGCAGTACGACCTGCTGCTTACACCAACAACACCATTCAGGGCACCCGAACCCGGTATATTACCCGGCGGGGAAGAGCTGCCGGATCCTGCAGGATACTACACCGCGGCCGCCAACCTTGCCGGCCTGCCTGCTCTGACTTTTCCGCTGCATACAAAAGGCCTTCCTTACGGATTACAGTTTACAGGCAAAAAAGAAGATGAACTGGCTTTGCTCAAAGCGGCGCTGCTGCTGGAAAATGAAAATACCCTTGCATGGCCCAATTTTGACTTCGACAATCAGGGGGTGTAATAGATGCCGGGATTTGAAACTGTTATCGGCCTGGAAGTACACGTGGAACTATTGACAAACACAAAGCTTTTTTGCGGCTGCAGCACCACCTTTGGGGCTGAGCCAAATACCCAGGTGTGTCCGTTCTGCCTAGGGTTGCCGGGAGGCACACTTCCAAAATTAAATGAAAAGGCTGTGGAATATATAATCAGGGCTGCGATGGCTCTCAACTGCCGCATCGCCGATGAGATCACTTTTGACCGCAAAAATTATTATTACGCTGACTTACCCAAAGGGTTTCAGATATCGCAATTTTTTAAGCCTACGGGCAGGGACGGTTATGTGGAAATACACCTGGACGGACGCTCTAAAAAAATCGGCATACACCAGGTTCATCTGGAAGAGGATACAGGCAAACTTCTTCACATGGGCGATATTATCTCTTCCCCATACAGCCGGGTGGACTTCAACAGAGCCGGTGTACCTCTGATCGAGATAGTAACGGAACCAGACATCCGCTCGCCGGAAGAGGCCAGGCTTTTTCTGCAAAAACTGCGCAGTATTCTGCGTTATATCGCCGTCTCCGACTGCAAGATGGAAGAAGGATCCATGCGCTGTGATGCCAATATAAGTATCAGGCCTGGAGGCAGTAAAGAATTAAGAACTAAGGCAGAGCTGAAGAATATGAACTCCTTCCGCGCCGTATTCCGCGGAATCGAATACGAAGCGGAAAGGCAGCGCTCAGTAGTGCTGGAGGGGAAAGAGGTAATTCCCCAGACCAGGCACTGGGACGAAGCGAAAGGAATCACGAAAGCCATGCGCAGCAAATTAGTATCCGCTAATTACCGCTGCTTCCACGATCCCAACCTTCCGCCATACAAACTGCCGGCAGAATGGCTGGAAGAGATCCGGGAATCCATTCCCGAGCTTCCCGATTCCCGCTACGCACGGTTTACGGGAGAATACGGTCTGCCGCCCTATGATGCGGAGATACTCACAGCTTCCAGAGAGATCTCTGATTACTATGAGGCCGTTTTAGCCGGCTATAATGAGCCCAAAAGTGCAAGCAATTGGATTATGAGCGAGCTGCTGCGCTTGCTCAACTCAACCAATACCGAGATAACTGATTGCAAAGTAAAACCGGAAGATCTGGGAAAGCTGCTGCAGATGATCGCTAAAGGCACGATCAGCGGAAAAATCGCCAAAGGTGTTTTTGAAGAAATGTTCGCGGCAGGAAAAAAGCCGGAGGATATTATTAAAGATAAAGGGCTCACGCAGATTTCCGATGAGGATACAATTGCAAATATTGTCGAGAGTGTGCTTGCCGGAAATCCCGCTTCGGTTGAGGATTACCACAACGGAAAAAATAAAGCGCTCGGTTTCCTTGTAGGCCAGGTAATGAAGGAAACAAAGGGCAAGGCAAATCCGCAGCTGGTAAACAAACTGCTGAAGGAAAAATTGAATCGGTAAGGCAATTTTACCCTCAATCCTAATCCTGTTTAAAAATGTAGATGTTCCTCACGGGCGGTGCGGGCTTGCCACCCACGCCTTGTGGGGAACATCTCTAATAAAAAAATGAATTTGACTCATCGGCATGCCTCATGTATAATACCTGTCTTTAGGAATAAAAATGAAAAAATGGTGCTAAAGCTCAAAATTTGTGCT
>CAZQXY010000062.1:0-9303 GCA_964597455.1 uncultured Desulfovibrionaceae bacterium | reverse complement strand
CGAGCCGGCATAATCCGGCCATCCGTACCAGGACCCCTCTTTTATCTCTGCCACCCAATCCGGTGAGCCTTTTACAGCTCTTTCACCGCGATCGTCGTAACCTAAATTAGTGGCGTAGATGGTGCCGTCGTCGCTTAAGGCCAGGCCATAAGGGTTGCGCAGGCCGTCCGCATAGATGGAGAGTGTTTCTGTTTCCAGGTCCAGGCGGTGGATGGCCCCGCTGGCAGGGATGGTGTTATCCACCTGCTCACCCTTTTCCCTTTTCTGGCCGAAGGGGGCGAAAGCTCCGGTGGTTTTTGTGTCCTGCGGTCCGGGGGTGCTTAGATCCAGCGCTGCGTAGTTTTCCCCGGTTAAGACAAAATTGCGTGAGGGGAAGTCATGAAAATCCGGATACCTGTCTGCCCAGGCGTAAACGAAATTATCCGACCCTACAATACCGGAATTAGTGGCTGTACCCTGCCCAAAGTAGAGCGCTCCGTCTTCTCCAAAGATCAAATCGTTGTTCTGATGATCTCCCAGAGAGGGTAAATCCTTGACGAGATCCTTTCTCTCCTTGCTTGCCAAATCGAGTTCGGTAATTTTCCCGCGATGGGAAATATAGAGCATATTTTCCTTGATCGCCAGGCCGTTAATCGGTCCTTCAAAATCCCTGGCTATCTCCTCGACGGAGCCGTTTTTTCTAACTTTTAACACCCTGGCCAGGGTTGTTTTCGGTCCGTAAGCGTAGCCGGCTTCAGCAACGTAAACGTTCTCGTTTTCGTCAATAAGAAGCGTGGTGGGAAAGGTAAATCCCTTGGCGACTACTTCCGCACGATACCCCTCCGGCAGTTCGAGCGTTTCTGGATCGGTGCTGATCGCTGCACGGAGCATAACCGGGGCTAAAATACCCGATAAGACAAGTAGCCCCAGGGCAATATAGGTTCTTTGCACCGGCTGTTGCAATGCCCACCTGCTGTAGAGCATGGCGGTGATTATGCCGTAGAGGATATAAGCCAGCAGAGGTGTCCAGTGATCGAGTGCGTTGGCGAGCTGGGGAGGGAAACCAAGCATGAGGGGGATCAGGATCAGGACCCCCAGAAACCAAAAAAGCACGCCAAGAAGCAAGCCTGAAAGAACAGTATTATACAGTCGCATTTTTCTTTCGCCCGCTACCAAGGCGTAGATGATGCCTCCGATCGCCCCGAGGATAAGCAGGGCGGAGGCGCCGTTCACGATGTCGGCTCTGGTCAGCAGCAAACCGAGTGAGGGGAGCAGCCACGACCCCCATAAAATAAAAGCTCCGGCCAGGCCGCCGATAATTCCGGCCAGCAGCCCCCAAAAGATTCTGTTTTTCACCAGCGTCATCTCCTTCTTATTATGAGCTGCCCTGCGGTGGAGGACTACTCCGTTAGGGGCGTGCTCATTTTGGTCTTAATTTTGTCTTAAGGAAATCAATCTCTTTCTTCTTTGAAGATTATTTCGCTGGTTTTATTATTTGCCAGTTCTGTTGAAAACATGCAAAAAAGCCCCGGCAAGAACCGAAGCTTATAAGTAAGCATAAAGGAGATATTTGTTTTATCTGCAGGGCAAAACGCATTAGATAGTTTGGCATAATATAAAGCAATAATTAAAATAGATATTGGCATAGATACAGCATTTAAGCGAGTTAGCGAGCGGCGGACACAGTTGTCCCTCTAACATGCCGTTTTACAAACCTTTCCATCCTGTCCAGGGCAATAGAGATCTGTTCCATGGAGGCGGCGTATGAGCAGCGGATATAACCCTCCCCGCAGCCGCCGAAGGCATCTCCCGGAACTACGGCTACCTTTTCTTCTTTCAGGAGTGTCTCGCAAAATTCCTGTGAACTCATTCCGGTTGCCTTTATCGAAGGAAAAGCGTAAAAAGCTCCCCTGGGCTCAAAACACCTGAGGCCAATCCCGTTCAGGCCGTTGAAGATTAAGCTGCGGCGCTGGTCGTACTGGGCTACCATTCGCTTAACCTCCCTGGCTCCGTTCGTTAAAGCTTCGGTTGCCGCTATTTGTCCCATGATGGGGGCGCACATGATCGTGTACTGGTGTATTTTTAACATGGCGTCGGCAATTTCTTTTGGAGCGGCGGCATAACCTATACGCCATCCCGTCATTGCGTAAGTTTTGGAAAAACCATTGATCAGTATTGTGCGCTCTTTCATTCCCGGCAGGGAGGCGAAGGATGTATGTTCTCCGTTATAAGTCAGCTCGTTATAGATTTCATCGGCTATTACCAGCAGGTCATATTCTTCCGCCACCTGGGCAATGGCCTGCAGCTCTTTTTTGTCCATAATGGCACCGGTAGGATTGTTTGGATAGGAGAGCAGCAGGACTTTGGTGTTCAGGGTTATTGCCTTTTCCAGGTCCCCGGGCATCAGTTTAAAACAGTCGTCTTCCCGGGTGGATATTATTATTGGGATTCCCCCGGCCATAAGGGCACATGGCTTGTAGGAGACAAAGCAGGGCTCGGGAATAATTATTTCGTCTCCTGGTTCCAGGACACAGCGCAGCGCGATATCGATGGCCTCGCTGGCACCCACGGTTACGAGGATTTCCCTGTCATGATTATAATCAAGGCCGTATTTATCCCTGAGGTAAGCACTGATACCCCTGCGCAGTTCCTCCAGGCCGCAGTTGGAAGTATAATTGGTATATCCTTTTTCCAGGGAATAGATGCTTGCTTCGCAGATATGCCAGGGGGTTGAAAAATCGGGTTCACCAACCCCCAGCGAAATTACGCCCTTCATACTGTTGGCCAGGTCAAAAAATTTCCTGATCCCGGAGAAAGGCAGCTCCCTTATACTTTTCTTGACAAACATCCTGCTCATGGACTAATCACCAACCTGTGGTCCTTTTTATCTTCATTAAAGATAATGCCGTCTTTTTTATACTTCTTTAGCACAAAATGCGTGGCCGTGCTTTGAACATTTTCCAGGGTAGCAAGCTTTTCGGCTACAAAGAGAGCCACTTCCTTCATGGAGGTCCCTTCAACGCTGACCGAAAGGTCGTAAACTCCCGACATCAGGGTGACGCTTTTTACTTCCGGAAAACGGCAAATTCTTGCGGCAATAACATCGAAGCCCACATCGCGCTGGGGAGTTACCTGCACATCGATCATCGCCGTAACGGTGCTGTTGTTGTTGGTTTTTTCCCAGTCGATCAGCGTCAGGTATCCCAGGATAACCTTATCTTCCTCCAGTTCCTTGATCATTTCTTCTACTTCTTTTTCAGGTATGTTTAACATCGTAGCCAGGGTCCTGGTACTAATTTTGTTATTTTGCTCCATGGCTTTGAGCAGTTTAACCTTATCATCTTCCAAAACTGTCAGCTCCTTGTTTGTGGAACTCGCAAAAAAAATATAATAAAAAACTCCAGTCCCCAAGGGACGGGAGTTTTCCCGCGGTACCACCCTCATTGATTCAGTCATTATTAATAAAAACCATGCCAAATCCAACTTATTAGCTTTAAGTAACGGTTAAGCATCCGTGGCGACATACTTTGCATTCAATCGCCCACTCGGGGATGGCTTTCACCGGCAACGCCCACCGCCTTGCACCGGTCGGCGGTTCTCTGCAAAGCGCCTGCGGGTTACTCTTTCCTCTCATCGTTTTATTATATATTAATTCTTAGTTTATCATGAAACAAGCTGTAAAGTCAATGATGTTTTTTTCGCTAATTTCGCTAAAAGGCGCTAAAAAGCCCGCACATTATCAATAACTTTTGACCTTAACAACAAACAATGAAGCAAAGAATCTTTCTCATATTTTATCGGCAATATCTTTTATTTTCTCAACATATTCAGTCAGCCCCAGAATAGAGGCAGTAATCTCCTGTGTAGCAGAGGCCTGGTGCAGAGATATCTCCAAAATCCTGGGAATCTCTTCACTTATTTTAGAAACTTTCAACTTTATTGTATTTATAATTTCCTCGATTTCTTCCACCGATTTTGCACTGTTTTCAGCCATTTTACGGATTTCCGTAGCGACTACTTCGAATCCCCGGCCGGCCTCTCCAACCCTGGCGGCCTCAATAGCAGCATTGAGGCCCAATAAATTTGAATTTGCCGCTACTTTTTTGATAAAATTCAACATCACTTCCGTCTTGCCTACCTGTTCCTCCATTTCTTTTTTTAGTTGATCGAGGATCTCCATTCCGGCAGCAAGCTCCTGTGCGGAAGCGGACAATTCTTCAGTGGAAGAAACAACATTTTCACTTGTTGATGAAAAAGAATCTGCAGCTTCGATAAGAGTCTGCTGGGTGTTGAGGCTCAGCCCAAGTCCAAGCCCGCCAATGATTCCTGAATCATCTTTAATGGGAACAGAAACAGCTTTAAAGGGAAAACCATATACTTCTTTTGGCAAAACATTTTTCTGCACCTCTCCGGTATTTACTGCTTTATGCATTCCGCTTTCTTTGGGGATAGCTTTCCCGGTATTATTCATGAAGCGCAATTCTTCTGCTGGATACTCAATAAGAAACTTTTCCCTGTCGGTTACTGAAATGGAACAATCCAGGGGAACAAGCTCTCGAATAAAAGGAGCCATTTTCACAACTGCTTCCAGCAAGCTATACTTCTTTTCTTCACCTGATTGATTCAAAACCATTATCCCCCTTCAATTGGCAAATTACGCTAAAACCCACTTGCTTTAGCATATTACATCCTAAATTCGTTGTCAAGTCTCAATTAATTTACATTACAAACTATTCTGCTAATATTTGACGATTAATCGCTACAGCAAAAAATAAAAATACCGGCATTAATGTTGATGTTTTTAGTCTCCATAAGTAATTTGAAATTGATAACAAATTATAGTATAATTTGTACGAGTGGTTCATGGACCGCCTGTACGATTCAAGAAAAGGGGGAAAAGAGGAATAATGTGTGATTGCGGTTGTAAACATCCTGAGAGGTTGGAAGGGGAACCGGGAAAGTGCAGCCCGGAAAAAATTAGGGAGTGTCATGGGGAAACCAAAGAGCATCCCTGTGAAAAAGATAATAATTGCTGTTAATTTAAATCAACCAATGTTTAGGATATAAAGCAGGGGTTTTTTAGGCCCTGCTTTATTTTTAAAGGGTGACCGTACACAGGAATTCCTCTGGCTTAACTTCAACAAAAACATTGAAGTATTTTCAAAGAAAGTTTATAATATATTCGGGAGGTATGTGTTAATATAAATCCCCGGAAGAAATATCTACAACTGGAATGAGGGTTTTCAAAAATGCTCCAAGGACTTAAAGCAAGCGGTTCCTTTTTATTTGACGAAGACAAGGGTTTATACTCAATCGGCACGGTGGCGAAGTTAATCGGTGTACATCCTGAGACTCTCCGGGTATGGGAAAGGAATGGGTTGATATTTCCGGATCGGCAAGGATATCAGCGCAGGTATTCCAACAATGATTTGAAAAGGCTCAAATTCATTAAACATTTGCTGGATGAGAAAGGACTTAATGTTGCCGGAGCGAAGCAGTTAACTTCCATGTATGCCTGTTGGTACAAGAAAAACTGTAAAGGAGGTGCGGCCAAAAACAGCCCTGTTCCGGTCAATGAAGCAAAACCCTGCTGGAAATTGGAGGCGACTTACTGCCTGGTAGCCAGCGATAAGGCAGAAATATGCAGTTCCTGTGAAATGGTTAAGAAGTGCACAAGATGCAATAGCTGTAAGGAATGATTGGTATTTTTTTGACTTAATTCAACCTGTAGATAGCCGGAACCATTATAAACTTAATTTCCCAGTGGGGGGGGATCTTTGTGATGTATTCTGATGCAGTAATTGAGCATTTTCTTAATCCTAGAAATGCAGGATATATACCCAATGCGGACGGGGTGGGAATTATGGGTGACCCCTCTTGCGGGGACTATCTGCGTATCTATATCAGCGTGAAAGACGATGTTATCTCTGACATCAAATTTGAAATTTTTGGTTGCCCGGCAGCTATCGCCACCAGCAGCATCCTAACGGAGCTGGCAAAAGGAAAAGCCCTCGATGAAGCCTTGAAGATTACGGACCTGGATGTGCTCAAGGTCCTCGGCGGTCTGCTGCCCGATCCCAAGGTGCATTGTTCCAATCTTGGAGCCGGGGCGCTCCACGAGGCTATCCAAGATTATAAAAAACGTAAACAGGAGGTATGAAAGAATGAAAATAGCAATCAGTTCCAGCGGGAAGGAAACCAGTTCCCTGCTCGATCCCCGTTTTGGCCGGTGTGCCTTTTTTGCCCTTTATGACAGCCAGGAAGGGAGATGGAGTTATCTGCCCAATCCCGGTGCCGTAGAAGGCAGCGGCGCGGGGGTAAAAACGGCACAATTTTTGTTTGAACAAAACGTAGAAGTAATCCTTACAGGGGAATTGGGGCCCAACGCCTCCCGTATTCTCAACGCAGCCGGGGTCAAAGTCTATGCCCTGCCGGAAGTAACTTTGGATGAAGCGCTAAAACAATATGAGGAAGGCCGGTGCAGGTCCATAACGGAAGCTACTGTAAGCTCTCATGCCGGGCTTAATTTTTCCAGGGATTCCCTAAAAGAAGAGCCCGCGCTTCCTCAAGGGAAGTTTGCCGTAGCTACAGAAGGGGCCGAAGTTGCCCAGCATTTTGGTCGTTGCCCCGCTTATACCCTGGTGGAAATAAAAAATAATAACGTAGACAAAACAGTAATTCCCAACCCAGGCCATCAACCGGGCTTTTTGCCTCGTTTCCTGGCCGAAAAAGGGGTGAAGTGTGTTATCGCCGGGGGTATGGGTCCCCGTGCCCAGAATCTTTTTGCCGAACAGGGGATTGATACTGTTGTTGGTGTTGTCGGCCCGGTCGCAGGAGCCATCGAAAGCTATCTCTCCGGAAGTCTTGTCGGGGGAGACAGCCTTTGTGGACATGGTCAGGATGGTGGCGGCCATGATTGCGGTAACCATGATTGTGAGGGCCACTAAAGAGGCTGGCAGCTCAAAGGCATGAAATGTTTACATTGGAGAGATGAAGATGATTATAGCAGTAGCCAGCGGTAAAGGTGGTACGGGAAAAACCACGGTAGCCGTTAATCTGGCCCTTGTGCAAGACAGCGGGGAACTTCAATTTTTGGACTGCGATGTGGAAGAACCTAATGCTCATATCTTCCTGAAGCCGGATTTTAGGAGTAAGGAAACGGTCAGTATACCCGTCCCGGAAGTAGATGTAAAGAAGTGTACTTTCTGTGGCCGGTGTGCAGAGATTTGCGCTTTTAACGCTCTTGTCGTTTTAAAAGAGAATGTGATGGTTTTCCCCGAGCTCTGCCACGGTTGCGGGGGTTGCGCTTATCTTTGCCCCGAGAAGGCCATTACAGAAATCCCCCGCGGAATTGGGACCCTGGAGAGGGGCACGGCATTTGGTTTTGATTTCCTAAAGGGGAACTTAAACCCTGGTGAAGCAATGTCACCGCCTCTGATCAACGCTGTCAAGGACAGGATAGATTTTCGCAAGTCCGTATTAATCGATGCCCCACCGGGAACTTCCTGCCCGGCGGTTACTGCGGTTCAGGGAAGTGACTTCTGCCTGCTAGTTACCGAGCCGACCCCGTTTGGCCTGAATGACCTGGATCTTGCCGTGCAGGTGCTAAGGAAGCTCGATATTCCTGCCGGAGTACTCATTAACCGTTCGGACATTGGGGATAAACGTGTAGAGGATTATTGTCGGCGTGAGAGCGTACCCATTCTTATGCATATCCCCTGGGATCGGGAATTGGCAAGGCTCTATGCCCGGGGTGAAGCCATAGTCCAGCATTCCACCCCGTGGCATGACTTGTTTCAAAAACTTTGGAGACGCATATCCCAGCAACTCAGCACAAAAGAGTTTAAAACAGAGCAGAAAGGGGGGGAACCGGATGAAAGAGGTTACCCTGATCAGCGGTAAAGGGGGTACCGGTAAAACCTCCCTCGCCGGCTCTTTTGCCGCCCTATCTTCGAATGCTGTTTTTACGGACTGTGATGTAGATGCTGCCAACCTCAGCCTGATTTTGCGCCCAGTTATTCAAGAAACCCACGAATTTAAAGCTTCCAAGGAGGCTTTTATCCGGGATGAGCAATGTAGCCGCTGCGGTCTCTGCCGTGATCTCTGCCGTTTTGGAGCTATATCGAAGGATTTTCGTGTTGACCCTCTTTTTTGCGAAGGTTGTGGTGTTTGTTATTATGCCTGTCCGGATAAAGCCATAGATTTTGAAGAGGTGGCTTCCGGAAAGTGGTTTATATCGCAAACTCCTTACGGTCCTTTGGTCCACGCTCGTCTGGGGATAGCGGAGGAGAATTCCGGCAAGCTGGTTACCCTGGTCAGAAATAGGGCAAAAGAGATGGCCCGTGATGAAAACCGCAATCTTATCATTACTGATGGTCCTCCGGGCATCGGCTGTCCCGTAATCGCCTCCCTTGCCGGCTTGTCAGTGGCACTAGTTGTGACTGAGCCTACCTTATCCGGCGCTCATGACCTGGAGCGCGTTCTGGCAGTCTGCCGCCATTTTGGGGTTTCCGCCTGTGTCTGTATTAATCGTAGTGACCTTGATGCCGAAAATACGCAGAAAATAGAAGAATACTGCCGCCGCCTGGCAGTGCCGGTAGTGGGCAAGGTGCCTTTTGACAAGGTTGTAACAGAGGCTATGGTCAAGGGGCTGTCGGTCGTAGAATACAGTGATGGAACGGTTTCCCGGGAAATAAAGAAAATCTGGGAAGAAATAACCGGAAACTAAAAAACATGTCGTGGAAAAGTGCTGGTAGTATCAACCTTGAAAGGGTGATCATCATGCAGCAAAAGGTAAAAATAACCACTTTATGTGAAAACAACGCTCCAGGTTTTGGACTACTGTCTGAGCACGGTTTATCTATGGTGCTGGAAAGGGGAAATAAACGCATTATTTTTGATACCGGTTCCGGTGCCAGCTCCAGCTTAATTACTAACGCAAAACTGCTGGGTATGGATCTAAATTCCCTGGAGGCGGTGGTTTTAAGTCACGGCCATTATGATCATACAGGTGGTTTGAAAAACCTGTTTGGAAAAAATAGCCCCCTGACGGTATATGCTCACCCCGATATTTTTAACAACTATGTTTATGTTCAAGGGAAAGGCCCCAAATATGTGGGGCCCTCCTGGAGCCAAGAACACCTGCAAGGGCTGGGGGCCCGGTTTCATTTTTCGCGAGAGCCGATAGAATTGGATGAAGGCTTGATTATTACCGGCCAAATTCCCCGTTTAGTTGAATATGAAACGCAGGAGCAGATCTTTTTACGAAAGACCAATGGAGATTTTGTGCAAGATCAGATCTATGATGATCAGGCCCTGGTGGCG
>CAZQXY010000061.1:0-9396 GCA_964597455.1 uncultured Desulfovibrionaceae bacterium | reverse complement strand
AACATGCTTTTTACATCTTTTTTAATTGTACACCTTTATTAAAAAAAGAAAAACCCGTTGAGGGCGAACTCAATCTAATGCCAGCTGATTTGATTTATTGAATATATCATCACATTCCATAAAAAATGATGTGCCTTAAAGACACACCATGCATGAAAAAAATTGTATACCTGATTTTCGCTTTCTTTTTCTATTTATTCCTGCGTTTCTGTTCTTTTACTCCTGTAGCTGTTTCTGTTCTTGCTCAGGCATAAGTTCTTGTATAGGCGGCATAAATTCTTGTTCAGGCAGCTCTTGCAGTTGTTCTTGATTCGGGAACAACTCCGAGAGGTCCATTAAAGAAGCATTTTTTGCCTCTTCCGGCAGCTCGATAACAATATCTTCATTATAGCTGATTTCTTCAACCTTCATATTCATCTGTATCGCTTCCAGAGGGTTAGGTTCACCGGCAAATTCTTCGGCCAGAGTGATAATCATAAACATATCCGCACTTTTTGTGAGGTAATCATTGGCACCTATGTATTCGATGCACCATAAAGACATAGAATCGATCATAGCCAAACCCTGCCCCAAAAGTTCCGCCATCTGCCCGTTGGTGCCAAGCTGTTTCGATATCGCTTCCAAGAATAAATCCAAATCATCTACGCGTCCATAGGTTGCTAATTGATATACTTCTTCTCCGTTAAATTCTGAAGTGCCAAGCAGCTGGCAGTGGAGATAATCTTCCATGCCGGCGGGTATTGTTGTGCCGGCTTCTTCCGCGTTCATCAACTGCCCAAGATCCGGGAACAGCCCCTCGGGATAGAGAACCCACTGCATCTCCCCTGTTTCATCTAAAGGTAACTGCTGGTAAACTTTTCCGTCCACGAGGTACATTTCAGAGGACATATCCTGTTTTCCTAAACCGGGAATATCGATGCTCATCGTTGATACTTGATGCATGGTATCCGGAAAAACCATCTCTTGGACGATATTCATTTGAAAACCCATCTGCGGTATTTCTTCCGTTCCTTCTGCTCCGGGCCGCAGAATCATTTTCATATTGCCGTTGACGACGGAACGCAATGACTCGATATCAGTTGCATCTGTCTTTATTTTCTCCTGTAACAATATTGCCTCAGGATCACTGGTAAAAACCTTCTCCAGAAAAGCGCTTCCCTCTTCCTCGGTGAGAGCATCTTCCGGATTCCCGTCCATTAACCCGAAAATATTGAGCCAGGAATAGAACGTATAGCCCCAGTGATCCTTGTTGAGCGAAATATCGCCCTCCGCAGGCGGCACAACGGATTCGGCCATGCCGAGAGTTTTCGCTGTCAGGGCTATCGCTTCCATGCGTGTAATACCCCGATCCAGGTAAAGCTCCCCATCCGGATAACCCTTCATTATTCCTTTCTGCACCAGTAAATCGGCTGGAGATAAATTAGATTCCATTTTGCCGGCTTCTACCAGCATGGCAGCAAATTCCCCCCGGGAAAGTTCTTCCTGGCCGTACAGGGGGGCAGCAGTTAACAGCACCAAAACCATAACCAGCACTAAAACAATCCTTTTCATGTTTTTATTCTCTCCCTTCTTTTCCTTTCTCCTTTTCCCCATCTGATTTTAACCGGATCCTGTAAGGTTTTTCACCGCCTTCCTCAAACATATGGAAGAAACCTCCCTTACAACTACATTATATCATAATCAGAAAAATAACGATATTAATCCGGGAGTAAATTTATTACAATATAGTATAACATTGCAAAATATTTTTAGCAGATTATTCGTCCTCGTTCTGCAGGTCTTCCCTTAAAACAACCGCCCCTCTCAGGTAGACATGAATTATTTCTTGGGCTGATTTTCCCGTATTAACCAGCAATAAAACGCGGATGCAGTGCGGAAGGGAACCCGGAACGCTGACTTCGTTGGTGCAGAATAAAGGTACATGTTTCCAACCCATTTCGCGTGCGGCTTTTGCGGGAAAAGCCGCATCAAGGTCTACCGTCATCGAAAAAATAGCTGCAGCAATTTGATCCTTTTCAAGTAAATTTCTGTGCATGATTGTCTGCAAAAGTTCTTTCGCAGCCTCCAATATTTCTTTGCTATTATTGGCAGGCACATCAATAGCCCCTCTGATACCCCTGAGATTCTGATTATTCAATTGAATTTCCACCTCGCTTACCACACAGAGCACGTAAGGCCAGCAGATAGCTCTGCGGCCCGAAGCCGCTTATTTGCCCCCGCACTACAGGGGCTATAACGGAGCGATGTCGAAACTCTTCCCGGGCATAAATATTGGAAAGATGTACTTCCACCGCCGGCAAATCAACCCCTGCCAGGGCATCGCGCAATGCAATGCTGTAATGTGTATAGGCGCCGGGGTTAATAATTATTCCATCATACTTTGCAGGTGCGTGGTGAATATAGTCCAGCAGTGCGCCTTCGCTGTTGGATTGATAGCATTCCACCTTTACCGAGAGCCTTTCTGCTTCTTGGTGGAGCAGATTATTTATGTCTTCCAGTTTCATGTTGCCGTAAATTCCCACTTCCCTTCCGCCCAGCAGGTTAAGGTTGGGACCGTGAAGCACTAAAAAAACATTTTTTCTAACAACCATAGAAAAACTCCTTTGTAAATGTTTGTTCATTTCTTATCCGGACAATGATCCCGCCGGAATACATGGATATTCTCATAGGCGGAACTCTAAGCTAAGCGGGGCTCACACCGGGCAGGCCTTACTGCCCTGCGCGGAGCACAACATTGCCGAATATCTCCCGGGCTATCTCCTCAATGGTTTTTCCGGAAGAGCTGACAGCCAGATCCGCCTGCAGGTAGAAAGGCCTCCTTTCCTGCAGCAATTCCCGGATTACTTTACAGGGATAATCCGCTTTTAAAAGAGGACGGTCTTTTTTATCCTTTATCCTGCGATAGGCCTCCTCCGCCGATACATCCAGGTAAATAACAAGACCGTTTTTTCTCATCTCAGCGACATTCTCTTCCCTTAAAACTGCCCCGCCGCCGGTAGAGACCACGCAGGTTCCAGGCGGCCTGTCTCCCAGGATTCTCAGGGCTTCCGTCTCCCTGCTGCGGAAATAATCTTCACCGTAACGCTTGAAAATCTCATTCACGCTCATTCCCTGCTCCCGGGTTATCAATTCATCCGTATCAAAAAAATCTACCTTAAATAAATTAGCCAGCACTTCGCCCACGCTGGTTTTTCCTGAGCCCATAAATCCCGTTAGAAAGATATTCTTTTTTAGCATGAGCTTAACCAAATTATATTCAATCCGCGCTGTTTTATCCCGATCAGAATCAAACATTTTTAACCTCGTAAGTGTTTATAGTTATTTCTTAAGTTATTTTTTAAGGTTATTTTTCAACGCTTCCTGCATAACTTGCAAAGGCGCTTCTGCTCCGGTAAAAATCTCGAAAGCTTTTATGCCCTGTCCAAGCAGCATCTCCAGACCGTTGATGTGCGGAACACCTTTCGCCTCAGCCCACTCTTTAAAAGGAGCTTGCTCCTGTCCATAGCGCAGGTCTATCGCTGCAGCGCAATCCGGCAGGTTGTTCGGGGGAATCAAACCCAATTCAACAGGATCTCCGCTTAAGGCATTGATGACCCAGGTAATGCCTGAAATTTTGCTCCTGCCCAAACGATCAGGACTGATAATTTCAACCTGTTTTACGTTGAAATAGCCTCCCCGGGTTAGCAGCACAGCCAGCCTTTCAGCTTTATCTGCAGTCCGGTTGGCGATAACCAGCGATTTTACTTTAACCCTGCCCAGGGCAAGCGCAACAGCCTTTGCAGCACCCCCCGCCCCCAGTAACAGGACTCTGGCTGATGTAAAAGAACCCCCGAAATTATTCTGCAGCAGGTAGAGAAAACCGTCAACATCGGTATTATAGCCTGTTAGTTTCCCTTCCCTGCTTACAATAGTATTAACGGCCTTTAAAAAGGTCACTTCCGGGGAAAGTTCATCCAGAAAAGAAACCGCAGCTTCCTTATGCGGGGCAGTTATATTAACACCCTGCATGTTCAGGGAGATTACGGCTTTCATTGCTGCAGGGAGATCGTCTTTGCGCACAAGAAAAGGCAGGTAACAGTAGTTTAAACCTTTTACCCTGAAGGCAACATTGTGCATTGCAGGAGATAAGGAATGTTTTACCGGGTCCCCGTAAATACCTACTATTTTAGTATCCCCGTTAATGGCTGCCGGCTCTGTTATTCCACCGTGAAGCAGCATTTTCTCACCGTTCTTTCACAATTGTTAGATGAGTTCTCCACTCAGGTATTCTTCAATAACCCTTTTGATCAGGGATGCGGGAGGGGCTTTACAGGCCATTGTTTGGCCGGGAGCCGTGGGAAGGATGAAAACTAGTTCTTCTCCCTGCTTTTTCTTATCATAAAATAAGGCTTCTGTAACAACATTGGGGTTTAACCCTCCAGGGGGGGGAGGAACGCGCAATGGCTTGAGCAGGGCGATAATCCTTTGTTCAAAAGGCGGGTCCAGGATACCCAGCAGTACCGCCAGTCTGGCAGCCATGGCCATTCCGCAGGCTACAGCTTCTCCATGCAGGTAGTAATCAAAACTGGTTCCTGCCTCCAAAGCATGCCCAAAAGTATGCCCGAAGTTTAGAATACGGCGTAAATCCTTTTCCTTTTCGTCTTGACTGACGATTTTTCCTTTAATAATGACAGCGCGGACAATATACTTTAACAGCCGGGAGCTGTTCATCTCCAGCAAATGTTTTTTGGGGGAAGTATCTTTACCGGAAGTATTTTTACTGGCGAAAAATGATCGCTCCAACCTTTCAAAAAGCGTATTATCCCAGATGATGCCATATTTGACCAGCTCAACCAGCCCGGCGTTAAATTCACGTCCGGGCAGGGTATTAAGGGTGCTTTCGTCAGCTACCACCAGCGCTGGCTGGTAAAAAGCCCCGATCAGGTTTTTCCCCAAGGGATGGTTTACGGCAACCTTGCCCCCCACGCTGCTATCGACCATCGCCAGCAGCGTTGTCGGCAACTGGACATAGGGAACACCTCTTAAATAGGTAGCGGCCACAAATCCCGCAAGGTCTCCGATCACGCCTCCCCCGAGGGCGATGATCACAGAAGAACGATCCATACCCGCCTCTAAAGCGCGTGAGTAAAGGGCTGAAGCGGACGCTAAAGATTTTACCTTTTCCCCACCTTCAAGCACTTCCAGGCAGGGTTTGAAACCCCTCTTCCGCAAGCTCTCCAGGCACCTTTCCCCGTAATGTGCGGCAACGTTTTTATCGCTTACCACCAGGGCGGTGCAGGCCGGCAAACAGGTGGAGACTATCCTGCCGACATTGTCCAGCGCTTTTCTGCTCCGGCCGAGATAAACGGGATAGGTTTTTTGTTCCGTTCTTATTTTTACTTTGTACATTTTACTTTTCACCAGATCTTATCACTGCAGTAATAATTGCATTAACGGAGTAATGGGACTTGTTCAAATATCCCGGAGTGTCAGGTAACGCTGAACAAGCCCGGAATAATGATGATAAGCCTGCTCTAATTCTGTCATTGTATCACCGGAGAACTTTTCCAGAAAAGCCCCGGCTATTTCCCAGGCAACAACGGCTTCTCCTACCACTGAGGCTGCGGCAACAGCACAGATATCGGAACGTTCCACAGCGGCATTTCTTTGTTCACCCGTAGCCAGGTCTATACTGGGCAGAGACTTTTTCAGGGTTGGTATGGGTTTCATTGCCGCTCTTAAAAGGAGAGGTTCACCGTTGGTGATACCCCCCTCAAGTCCCCCGGCATGGTTGGCTGACCTTGAGATTTTTTTCTGCTCATCCCATATAATAGTATCGTGTACAAGCGAACCGGAGCTTTCCGCAGCACTAAAACCAAGACCTATCTCAACGCCTTTGATACCGGGTATACTCATTAATGCTCCACTCAGCCGCCCATCCAGGCGCCTGTCCCAGTGAACGTGACTGCCCAGACCGGGCGGGATACCTTCTACCAGAATCTCAAATACTCCTCCCAGGGTATCCCCTGCTTCCCTTGCCCGGTCAATCTTTTCTAGCATTAGTTTTTCCGCTTCGGCATCAGTACAGTAAAGAAGTGAACCGGACGTTTTTTCTTTTATATCGCTTACGCTTGATGGCCGGGATTTTGGTGAAACCTTAATATCACCTACAGCAACAACATGCCCAGCGCTTTCGATTCTAAAATGTTTCAGAAGCAAAGAAGCAATACTGCCGACAGCAACGCGCATGGCTGTCTCCCTGGCGCTGGCACGCTCGAGGACATTGCGCAGGTCACGGTGAAAATATTTGATTCCGCCGGCCAGATCAGCATGTCCCGGCCGGGGGCTGCTGATTCTTTTTTCGGATGTCTCGTCCCGCGGGTCCTTGGACATCACTTTCTGCCAGTTTGCCCAATCTTTGTTCTCAATTTCCAGAGCAAGGGGTGCGCCCGTTGTTTGCCCAAAACGCACACCGGCTAAAATTTTAAGGAGGTCTTTTTCTATGGCCATGCGCCCTCCCCGGCCATAGCCCCCCTGACGTCTGGAGAGCTGCCGGTTGATGTAATCTTCTTTGATTTCCAGCCCTGCCGGCAGCCCCTCAATAATACCCATCAGCGCCGGACCGTGCGATTCACCTGCGGATAAATAGCGCATCTTTATAATGGCAGTGTAACAGTGGGGGTCAGGTTTGAAATAATCCCTTATTCACTTACTTAACATTCTTACCTTGCCCGCTTTAAGGATCATTAAGTGAATATTTCAAGCCGGATCCCAGCCTCCTGCCTTTCCTCCTTTTTTATAACACATTATATCAACAAAAGGAGCGTCTCCACAATCTCCCTTCGGAAAGCTTCTTTACAACCTCTTTTTCATTTTCTTTTTGAATATGTTTGCATAGTATATTAAACTCCTCTAAAAAAAGATTAAGAGCATCACCTAAATTATGTTTATTTGTAGAAAAGATATCGGACCACATAGACGGTTCGCCCATGGCAATACGTGTTGTATCTTTAAAGCCGTTTCCGGCAAAAGTATGCAGCAGCTTCTGTTCATAACCGCTATTTTTAAAAGTGTTGACCAGGGTCACCGCAACCAGGTGAGGAAGATGACTGCTCAGCGCCGCCAGTTGATCATGTTCCTCCGGCTCTAAGACGTAAGGGAGTGCTCCGATTATGCGGATAGCCTCCTGCAGCTTATCCAGCGCCTCCCGGGATGTCCCCCGCGCGGGAGTTAACAGATAAGCGGAATTTTTTAGCAGAGCGGCATCCGCCGCCGCAATACCGGACTTTTCCGAACCGGACATGGGATGGCCGCCGATGCCTGTTACTCCCGGAGGCAGGATATTTTCCATGGCCCTGACGATATTTTTCTTGGTGCTCCCTACGTCGGTAACCAGCGCTCCTTTTCGAAGCAGCGGAGCTACTTCTTCCAGGATTTTCAATGACTGCCTGACGGGTGCAGAGAGAATAACCAGCTCTGCATCCCGCAAAGCCTGCTGCAAGCCGGGAGTGTTCAGATCGGCTGCGTTGTCTACAGCACCTCTTTCCACCGCTTTTTCCATAGCCAGTGTATCAACGTCGTACCCCCAGCGTTCCTCCACCACCTTATATTTCCCCAGAGCCAGCCCCATAGACCCTCCGATGAGACCCAGCCCCAGAATACAGCATTTTGCATACAACGGCTTACAAGGTCCGGCCAACGGTCTGCGCCACTCCTCTCAGTGGTTCTATCATCTGTGAAAATTTTTGCGGGATCAGCGATTGGGAACCATCGCATAGAGCTTCTTTCGGAAAGGGGTGCACCTCTACCAGCAACCCATCAGCTCCAGCCGCTACTGCAGCCAGGCTCATTGATGGAACCCATCTCCATTTCCCCGTTCCATGGCTGGGATCAACAAATACAGGCAAATGGCTCAGTTCTTTTGCTATGGGTACAGCGCTGATATCGAGGGTGTTGCGGGTGTATGTTTCAAATGTGCGTATCCCTCTTTCACAGAGGATAACGCGTTCATTCCCGCTTGAGAGAAGATACTCAGCTGCCATTAACCATTCTTCAATTGTGGCTGACATTCCTCTTTTAAGCAGGACAGGTTTGTTCAGCTGTCCCAATTCTTTCAGCAGCTTAAAATTTTGCATATTGCGTGCACCCACCTGGATGATGTCAGCGCATTCGGCAACGGTATCTATCGAGTATTGATCCAGCACTTCCGTGATCAAGGGAAGCCCTGTTAACTTCCTGGCTTCGACCATTATTTTCAGACCCTCTTCTTCAAGACCCTGAAAGCTGTAAGGGGATGAGCGGGGCTTATATGCCCCTCCTCTTAAAATATCCGCCCCTGCATTTTTAACCGCTTCAGCCGCTTGAAGATACGATTCTCTCTCCACTGCACACGGACCGGCCATGAGGACAATTTTTTCACCGCCGATTTCTACATCTCCTACCTTGAAGACGGTCTTGACCCTTTTAAACTCCCGGCTGGCAAGCATATATGGAGGGGAAACAAGCAGTACTTTTTCTACAGCGGGGATTCTATCCAATAGCTCTTTAACATCTTCCCTGGGCAAACCTATAGCCCCTAGAATGGTGCGTTTTTCTCCAGTGGAACGATGAACGCTGTATCCAAATTCTATTACTTTTTCTTCTACCTCCAGGATGTCTTCTTCGCCAGCGTCTAAATTCATTACAACAATCATTGAGCATCTTCTCCTTTTTCCATTATTCTTTTATCATTTGGAACATAAGTATTTTATAAAAAACCTTTGAAGCAATAGCAAAACCGGTTTCCATCACAAAAAAATAAAAACTTCCGTCCCATAGGGACGGAAGTATGTCTTCACGCGGTACCACCCTGGTTAGGCTAAAATAAATAGAAGCCTCCCTTTTAAAGGGTACGGACCGTAAAAATCCCGGCCTTATACCCCCTCCCTTTTAACGGCGGGAGATTCCGTCAAAGCCTACTAACCGGGCTTAAATAGCCGCTGGCTGGTTTTCGGTTTGCTTTTCAGGGGTGTATTTGGGCAACTTACGACACCGGGTCACACCTTCCCCCGGCTCTCTGCAGTCGATCGGAATGCCTACTTATCCCCGTCATCAGTTTTTTCATTTTACTTATGTTGTCCTATATTTTATACATTATCAGCTCTATTGTCAAGGATTATTTCGGGAGTTTTCTTCGAGGAAACTTAAAAAAATATTAAACTTAAAAAATTATAGTTGACACCGGCTGACTACTTATGCTAAGATATGAAAAATATTAAAATAACAGTAATGAAAGAGGAAAGTAAACTGGTATTGTATGCTACAGAGAGGCAGGATCGCGGCTGAAAGTCCTGCCGGCTAAACACCCGGTTGAAGTTCCCTCCGGAGCTGCAGGCTGAAACCCATCTTGCAGAAGGTTAGCGGGTAAGTAGGCTGTGC
>CAZQXY010000060.1:0-9471 GCA_964597455.1 uncultured Desulfovibrionaceae bacterium | reverse complement strand
GTAAATGATTATTACTAATTAAAATTAAAAAAATGAGCACATCGCAAATGGCTCTATTAGACAATGCATTGACTTCTATCGCTCAATGCTCTTTATCAGCTCATTAGCAATATTGGAACTTACAAGACGCATAACGCTTTCCTCAGCACTGCCATAGCTTAACAAATTGATACTGCCATACCACACAACTCTTTGATCAACAACTGCAAATTTTTGATGTATATTTGATTTAAAAATCAATCTAATTCCGGTATCTTTCAACATATTCAAGGTGCCCTGCAAGGCATCTACATCCCTATTCTTAAAATCTTCAGCAGGTCTGGTTACAACAATTACTTTTACCTGTCGTTCAAGTGCCATCTCCAGGTTTTGCAGCATCTGCAAGCTACGTTTCCGGGTAACATACGGACTCACAATTAATATTTCTTTTGCAGCATTCACAATATCATTAGCAAACACCGGGGAAAAGTTGGCCTGATTAAAAATAAAATCGGGAGGCTCTACAGCGATACTTTCACCTTTTGCTTTGTAACCGATTGAGGCGTATCCGGAAAGCCGTTTGTGATACATTCTCTCCAACATCCGCACATGAAGATCAACATAATCATAAATTCTTACTTCATCCTTTTTTTCAAACAACCTGTGCAGTCTGCCTGCATATTGCTGCAGAGTTCCTTTCCATGATATGGGCATTGCCAGAAACAGGGTATCCAGACGGGGTTCGTCAAAACCTTCCCCAACGAATTTTCCGGTAGCCACTAAAGTTAATTGTTTATCAACAGGTGTATTGGTTATTTTCTCCAATGTTTCTCTCGTTGTTTTCGTGCCCATGCCCCCAGTTAGGGGTATGACATCAGGAATTTTTTCGCTCAGCCCTTTGGCAAGCAGTTTCACATGGGCAGTCCTTTGGGTTAAAACAATACAGTTCCTGCCGTTTTCATAACTTTTAATTACATCGTTTATTATTTGCTGATTACGTATTTCATCGTCAATGATTTCAGCATAGAGATCTTGTATAAAAATATCCTTTTCGTCTTTTTCCAACGGAACCCGGAAAGATGTAAATCTTGGAATAATATGATGTTCGAAAGGCCTTTTCTCCGCCTGTTTTTTTGCATCATCCCTGTATCGTATGGGCCCACATTGCATATAAATAATCGGATGGTGTCCGTCTTTTCTGGTTGGCGTTGCTGTCAACCCATAAACAAATTTCGCATTTACATTTTTCAGCACCTGCTCAAAGCTAAAAGCTGAAACATGGTGGCATTCATCAACAATAACCATTCCGTAATTTTTTACGCAATTCTTGACCTCACCTTTTCTGTTCAGTGATTGCATTATGGCAATATCAACAACCCCGGTCAGATTGTTCTTTCCTGCCCCCAATTGACCTACAATGCTCTTAGATTTTTTTCGTCCTCCTTTTTTCCCGCAGTCTTTCTCCGGTAAAGTCTCATTTATGGCAAGAAATTCACCCAGCTTGTTTCTCCACTGGATAACTAAATTGACTTTATCTACTATGATAAGTGTATTTACCTTTCTTTCAGCAATTAACTTTATTGCCGCAACCGTTTTCCCAAACGCCGTTGTCCCACATAGTATTCCGTTATCATGTTTCAATAACCTCTCAACGGCCAAAGGCTGCTCATCCCTCAGGTGGCCGATAAAATCTACATCAATTTTTTTCCCACAGTTTGTTTCGTCAAGAATATGAACTTTTACATCCAGTTTGGTCAATATTTCCTTTAACTCGGTCTCGCAACCCCTCGGCAGACAAAGATATGCTTCAGTTTCATCAGAGCAAGATATAATTCTTGGCAGTCTTGTAACCGGCAAGCGCATCGCTTGAGCCTTATAAAACTCCGGATTTTTAAAGGCTGCCAGACGCTTAAGATAATTTAGTGCCTGCTGGGACATACCCGCTTTAGAAATGAACAGCATATTTGCCCTTACAATTTCAACATGCCTGGGAAAATCATGTATTTGCAATTTTAGTTTTCTTGTTTCCCATGGTTTTTCTTCTGCTTCATCTTCCCTCAACTCACCAAGCTCATTGCCATAACATAGCTTTGCTATAAGCGTTTCAATATCATTTTCAGTTAGCTTTTGCAGGGCAGACAGATATGCCCATTGGTCCTCATAAGGTTGACTATTTTCATCAATAAATTCACTGTTCCCATTTTCTCTTGCCTCTTTTTGCAACGGTAAGGCAATAAGGTTTCCCAAACCACCCTTGGGCATTGTATCCTGATTGGGGAAAAACCTGTCGTATGATTTAAATTTTATCTCGTGCCTTTTACCCATGGCACAAGTAAGGAGCGCGCTGCCAAATTTTCGTGCCAAGGGAGCTGCAACAGCGCTTTCAAAGAAAAACCAGGCATGGGCCCCTTTACCGGAACGAGAACGCTCAACGGCTAAAGGTATACCAAATTCATGGCACACTTTCCTGATAACTGATATATCCTTTTCCCATTCAGCACCATCAAAATCAATAGCTAAAAAATAACAGGTTTCGTCAAGGCATAAGGGGTATATTCCTGCAACAAAATTCTTGTATCCCCGCAAATGGTTATCTATAACATTTTCGTCAAAAGGGGCATATGCTTTATTGTTACATTTATTACAAGGTGTTTTTGGCTTATGGCATAATCCATGTTTCCATTCATTTAAACATACCGGTGAATATCCTGAAGTCCCCTTTTTATGGCTTTCCCATCTTTGTGCATAAACATCATCCCGCCCTTTAAAAAGGGACATAACCAGTTTGATTTTTTCTTGAGGTTCCGACATATTGTCAACACTTGAAGACAATTCTTGCCAGGTTGCTTCCTTCTCATCTTTTTCAGACTTGAATTTATCTAAAGAGGGTTCATCAGTATTGACTCCGGGTATTTGAAGACAAAGTTGCATTTTCAAATTTGCTATTTCTTGTTTAAGAATATCGTTTTCTGATAATAATGACTGGTACTTCTCAAGCAACTCATCATAGTTCATAGTAGCGCACTCCAAATTATGAAACTGAATGTTCAGATTTTCTAATTCTTTTTACTGTCAAAACTAAAAATCGCTTACATTTTACCATAATTTCAATTAATTTATGATCTTACGGATTAAAGAGATTTGGCGAATAATTGGGGCACTGTTTCCAGTAGCGTATCAGCTTTGAAGAGGTTTTATTAAACATTAGCGGGTAATACGGAGGGCAATCAATGCCTTTACTCAATATTTCTATTAGACCAATAATTAGGTCTTCTTTTCAAATGAGCTAAAGCAACAATAATGATTTGTTCGCCGTCAATCCCGTAGATAATGCCATAAGGAAATCGATTCATCAAGCACCGTCTCAAATTATTGTCTATTTGTTCGTACAGTGCTGGAAAAGCAACAATACGCTTAATGGATTGGTTGAATTCATCAAGAAAACTATTCCCGAGTCCAACTACTTGCTCCTCATACCATAAAAAAGCTTCGTCAAGCTCCTGTTCGGCTAAAGGCAAAAAGGAAACCTTCATGTTCTTTTATACTTTGACAATACTTCCTCATAGGGTATTGCCTTTACTTTTTCTTGTTTATAATCACCCCAACGTATTGAAGCCTCTTTAGCCCACACCTTGTCAATTTGGGGATCAGAAGATGCCATATCTCTAATTACTGTATCTATAATTTGTGCTCTGTCAGATGGGGGTAATTTTTCTATTTGATTAACCAAATCATCAATTATTCCCATTAAGTTATTTCCTCCCGGATCTTAATGTATTATTTCTATTTTATCATAATATGTTTATGATAGCCTAAAAAAATTTCTTTTAGGTTCACTAGGTAAAGATTTCGTCTCTATTAAAGATATTCTCAGGCACATAATTTTCCAAGATGTTATATAGAACTTTTATTTCTTCAATTCAATGTAATTATTCCTGTCATCTCCAACAAATTCATAGTCCTCATCAATTTTCCTAAAAGATCCTAATACCTTTAGCCCTTCATCATATATCTTTCTATATGAATCTACAGTTTCTGGATAGTATTGAAAGTCACTTCCAAATAATGCTTCAATATATTTCCCATCATTATAGTAAAGTACATAGTCATCTGAGTAAGTTAGCCCAGCGGTTAATGAATAATCACTAAGTCTTACCTCAAATACTGGTCCATAGCTTTCGTATCCATCTTCGATAAATCTCTCTGCTGATTTTTTATCGTAAACATATAGAGTCCCATCTTTTGTCTCGATAATAGCTTCCTCCTCCCATGAATTAGGAAAGCTTAAGGTATATCCATATTCTTCATTGAAGTAGATAAATGTATCTTCAATATTTGCTTCTTGATTGAATTCACCGATCAATACTTTATAGTTACTTCCGTCCCATGTAATATCCTTTCCAATACTTTCTGCTACAAATCTTAGTGGTACAAAGATATTATTATCTTTTTCAAATGGCTTAACATCCAATTCTAACTCTTCATCATTTACCATAACCCTGTTTGAATCTATAGTTAATGAAATGTTAGTTTTATCTTTTATTATGTTAATCTGATTGTCAATATACCCTACATTGAAATCCAACTTCTCTGCCAGAGTCTCAACAGGCACGAAAGTTCTATCATTCTCTAAGATAGTTTTCATATATACACCTACTCCATCCACTATGACATTTACATTGTGTCCTTGTGCATTTACTGGAATGCTCAACAAAACCACTAATACCAATGCAAAACTCAAATAATTTCCTATTCTCTTCACGCTCATCAACTCCTTCTCCAAATATAAATAATCTTTACTTCGCATTTGTATACAAGAGAGCGCTGTCATCTGGCTACCAGTTGACTCTTCCCGGCAGGGACAACCCACCAGCCAGCAACTGTTCATTTCCGTCTTTGACACTCACCTTCCAAAGCTCTGCCAGATCACTGCCTTCCGGCCTAACCAGGTAGGCTATTCTTTATCTGATAGCTGAGGCTGCTTCATGCTGGTTATCCCAGATTTCATAACAGCTTGCCTCAGAAAAGGTCTGTACATAAACGGTGCTTTTAAATTTTTAGCAATAATATTGTACTTTAGACTCCCTGTTCTCCTAAAATAGCTTCTCAGATAGTTCTGTGGATCTTCCTGTATGCTTTGGGCTAAAGCCAAAGCGCTCCTCAATGCATAACTCAATCCTTCTGCTGATGTAGGGCTTATTAAGCCTGCAGCTTCACCTATAAGTGAAATATTACCTTCTCCCAGGCAAATTTGGGAGGAGGATTGTGGGCGAATGATCAGTGCCGCCCCCTTTTTTACTGGATCCTTTACTTCAAAGCCATAATGACGAAGTTTTTCTTTTAGTGAGGTAAATTTTTCACGGGGCTTTTCCCGTGGAAGCAGGGCTGCACCG
The DNA here is from genome assembly GCA_964597455.1 of uncultured Desulfovibrionaceae bacterium. GTDB lineage: Bacteria > Bacillota > Dethiobacteria > DTU022 > UBA8154 > DUQX01. The sequence goes on along the minus strand of CAZQXY010000060.1, from coordinate 4,099 downwards.
ACTAACAAATATTCTTCTTTCGGGATGGTCCATGAATAGAAGTCGGTAAGAGTCTGATCAAAAATAACTGAAAAATAGGGAAGGTTTTGGGATACCTTGAACCATTCCTGGACGGCAAGATATTTTTTTTGAGGTATTTGTGGGGCAAGTATTCTTCGAACCGGGGAAAATGCTCCATCTGCTCCAACCAACAGTTTTGTTTCCTCAATGTACTCCTTTCCGTTAAACTTCAGTTTTAGCCTGACGGAGGTTCCCGTTCTTTCAAATGATTTAAAGAACCACCCGCAGCGAATATCTACGGAGGCTGGAATTAACGAACCCAACCAGACGTCAAATTTTTCACGATCGATGTTGATGTAATGCCTTTGGTAATACCTCTCCATGTTTTTCTGAATATCTATTGTCCTCACGGTAAATAACTGGGGACCGACCAATACCTCCCGGGGAACTCCAAGCCCCAGTTTTCCCAGCATGCATTGCGCATCTGGGGCAATCAGGCCGCCACATAATTTGGTTATTGTATCTTGCTTTTGTTCGAGTAAATCCCTGCGCTCGATCACCAATACTTTACGGCTTTTTCCTATTAATCGGGCCAGTGTTGCCCCTGCCGGCCCTGCCCCGATCACGGCAACGTCATACACTAATATTCCCCCTCAGTCCATGTTTCTTAAATAGGCAACAATAATCTGAGGCCTTGCGAAAAACCTCACCGGCGGGGTAACAGTCCCGATTCCGTTTGATACTATCACTTTTGCTTCAACCGCCTCGATAATTCCCGTGCGGTACTTCTGGCCATAATTTGAGGGGAGAAGAGGTGCCCATAAACCCAGGAAAGTGACCTGCCCCCCGTGGGTATGCCCTGCAAAAACCAGATCAATCTTATCTGTTCTTATATCCTCCGCATAATCTGGATTGTGGGTGACTAAAACCACGAAATCTTCATTTTTTACATCAGCAATTGTCGGTTCGATCTCCTGAATATCCTCCAGATAATCACCAACGCCTCCGATCTTAATCCGCTCACCGTTTTTCTCCAGCCAGTATGCTGTATTATCAATCAGGTGTATCCCGGCGCTCTCCATACACTGCCTGGTTAATGCGCCGTCCTCCCAGTGATCATGATTCCCAAGAACACCATAAACCCCAAGGGACGCCTCCAGTTTCTTTAATTCAGTAAAGCATGGTTCGATATAGGATGAGCTTCTGTGGACATAATCGCCACCAAGCAAAATAATATCGGGCTTAAGCCTGTTTACCCGATTAACAAGCTTCCCAAGCCTTGCCCTGGAATAATATGGTCCATGGTGAATATCCGACAGGAAGACTATTCTGGTATCATGGAACTGCGGTGGGATATCCGGGTTTCGGATGTCAATATATTTCTCTTCAAGGAAAAATGGCTCAAGAAAAACATATACTCCCAAGAGAACCGCAATTAAGAAAGACCATTGAATGAATCTTTTGATGTTAACTACCATCCCATCACCACGATTTACCTTATTTAAAATAGGGGTTGATGCCTAAATTTTTTGCCATCAAAAAAATAAATTGTTGTAGTAGTTCTAACTTCACCTTTTGGGGTTATTCCATCCTCGTTCAGTTGATGGGCTGTTTCCCATGCATAAAGCTGGCTGCTTTCGTGATCAACCTGATAAGAACCGATTTTTTTGTAGTATTCCTCCGGCAAAGCTGCAGAACGTTCAAACAGAGTACCTTGCCAGGCTTCTATGAAGTTGTTTTCTTCCAGGTATACAAGGTGAACATTAAAAATGTCTATTCCGGTGCCACCGGTACGGGTTACTACTTCAAAAAGTTTTTTACCGTCTATTTCTAGTGGATTACCGAGGTCCCACCTTTCCACTTTCCCCCAGCACTGTTCTGTTATTAATTGATATTCCCCGTGCAAATCTTTCTTGAAGATAAAAAATTGACCCAGGTGAACTCCTCCTTCAATTTTGGCTACAATCTCCAAATTATCATCAGCGTCTAAATTGACTAACTCGTATGCAAGGGCTTCAATGTAATAATCCCCAGATCCCCCTTGTTCTTGAATCAATGTTGCAACTTCCTCTTTGGCAATGCCAGCAGGAAAAGCCTTGCTGTTAATCAGAACAGATTTAGAATTTTTATTCCACTCCACATCCGCACCCAACGCTTCAGCAATCCATCGTACAGGAACCATTGTCCTATCGTTAATAATTTGTGGTGGTACCTCCGGCTTGATCTCCTGACCATTTACAAATAGCTTGATAGGATTATCAGCTAAAGCTGTAGCGGCAAAGATACTGACCAATACCACAAGGCTAATAACAGCTAACCATTTCATTTTCATATGGCAAGACCCCCTTTGAATTTATTCAATGTTTATAAAAAATCTATGTTCAACTCTTTGTGCGGTTGCTGTTTCCTCCCAGAAGACAGCTTAATGAATATTGTTTCGCATAACCTGCCACATCTCCTGGGTAACCAGGCCTAAACGCCAAAGTGCAATGCCGTGCAGGTTGTAGCGCTTGGCAATTCCTATTTTAGCATCCATACTTTCTGCTGTTTCATAAGGGGCACAAATACCGAGTATAAGTTTTTGAGGCGGGACAGCTTCTTGGGCCATTTCTACGGCCTGCAGCACAAGACTTACCGGCTCCGGTTTGGGTCCGTAATCATAGGCCATGATGATTATGTGGTCAGCAATTTCGCCCAAGGCCTTGTAGTCATAGCCCTTGTAAACACTGTTTGGAGGATGAATGGTAAGCGTCAGGTTTTTATGGGCTGATTTTAATTGAACAGATAGTAAGCGGACAAAGTCGGTTAACAGCTGCCTTGCAGCGGGTAAATCTTCTCCGTCTTTTGCCAGCCCGTATTCTTCAAAGTTGAGATTGACCCCTCCGTAAAGAACCGCCTCCTCCATGATTCCCTCAATTAACCGGAGAGAAGCAGTTTTATTTGCAAGCAAGGAGGAAAGGGTGCCGTATCTGTCGGTTATGTAAATGGTCATCTCCGTTTTCAGGTTATACTCTTCGGCAGCTTCCAGTACATTTTCCCAACCGGCGGGACGCTGCCAGCCTGTCCAGCTCCGGGTAAGCAGGTTCCCTTGTTCATCAAAGCTGTACCAGCCCAGGGCCAGCTCATCAACCACATCGGTATTACCTGTGCTTGTTTCGGGATATGCCTTCCTGAAAAGATTTGTCCAGCTGCTGGTTGCACTGTCACCCAGAGCATAAAAACCAATTAGGGCCATTTCCCTGGGGCCGGAGGCGATTTCAACTCTGTATGTATCCTGGTCCCATGACACATTGCAATTAAATGCTTCACTGAAGAAGCGCAGTGGTATTAATGTCCTGCCGTCTAAAATTACCGGGGGGACATCCAGGGGGATGGCTGCTCCGTTTTTAGAAGCGTTTTTGTTGCCAATCTGTAATATGACCCGGGTCTTACCATCTGTTGCTTCCACTGTCTGTGTAGCGCCGTCCCAATTTACGCTTATGTTTAATGCTTCCGCTATAGCACGAAAGGGGACTAAAGTTCTACCGTTCTGTATTACAGGCTGTACATCAAAAGAAACCGGGAGATTGTCGATCAAAACCGGTATTTCCCTTGCTTGTTCCCGGGCAAGGACAGGTGGCGAGAAAAAGCTGAATGTGAGTATTATCAGTGCTAATAAAGTAGCTGAAAAGTATTTCATGGGCAACCTTCCTTTCGTGCTAAATAAGATGTACTGTATCAGCTTCTTGGTTTGGCACATAAATATAAAGGCGTTTACTTTGAACCTGCTGTTTTTCCTACAGAAGAAATTGAAAGAGGCAAATCCGTTTGTCAAAGAAATTTTAAGAACAGGTGTTGAAGTGGGATAGACAAGGGACGTTTGGCAAGCTTGGTCATAAAGGAGAACAGCCCGTATATTCTCCGGCTCTAGCTCAGGATAGCCGATATGTATAACCCTTTCCGGAGTATTTCCCCTTCCTTTCAAACATCCCAAACACCTTTACTTTAAAGACGAGAGAACCCGTTAACTGGTTCCCCTTTCGCATTATGTCTTTTATGTCACACTTTATAAATGATGCGTCTTACAAATACGTATTATGTTAATTTTGTAAGCTATATC
>CAZQXY010000059.1:0-9542 GCA_964597455.1 uncultured Desulfovibrionaceae bacterium | reverse complement strand
AGTATGCTAATCCTAGAACCTTGCAATTATATGCCTGTTCTGCTAAAGAAATCAATTCTATCCCATTTGCCGAATTGGTACACCCGGATGATTGGCATCTTATTCAAGAGCACTCCCAACAAAGGTTGAGGGGGAATAAACTTACTCAACCTCTTCACTTCAGGATTATAGCCCGTGACGGCAAAATTAAGTTCATTAGTGAAAGCTCAGTTAAAATAAAATGGGAGGGACATTCTGCCATTCTTGCTATCATGACCGATATTACTGAACTAAAAAAAATGGAAGAAGAAATGCTTAAAGCAGATAGGCTGGATTCAATAGGAATTCTGGCCGGCGGCATCGCCCATGATTTCAACAATTACCTGGCAACCCTCCTGGCTAATATCAGTCTGGCTAAGCTGCATAAAGATGATGGCGCCAAGATAGAGGAAAAACTGGCGAATATGGAGAAGGCAACGCTGCGTGCCAAGGATCTTTCCAACCAACTTTTTACCTTTGCCCAGGGGGGGGTACCGCTTAGAGAAAAAATATCCATCAGGCAGTTAATCATGGATAATATTAATTTTGCCTTAAGCGGATCCCAGGTCTACCCCGATATTATTATTGACGCTGATCTGCATACGGTGGAAGCAGACGCCGGCCAACTCAGCCAGGTCTTGAACAATATCACCATTAATGCCGTACAGGGCATGCCGGAAGGGGGGACTTTGGTGATCCGGGTGGAAAACGTTGACCTGGCCGCTGCCGATGGCAATTCTCCTGTGCCATTACCTGCAGGCCCTTGCATCAAAATAACAATCAGGGATACGGGTATGGGCATCCCGGAGAAATATCTGCAGAAAATCTTTGATCCCTTCTTCACCACCAAACAAAAAGGGCGGGGGCTGGGCCTGGCCACCTCCTATTCCATCATTAATAAGCACGGTGGCCACATCGGTGTGGAGTCTGCAGCGGGGGTGGGGACAAGCTTTACTATCCTCCTACCTGCCGTTACCGAGGCCGATAATATTCAATCCGCAGGCGAAGATGCATTACAGGGTACAGGTAAAATCCTAATCATGGATGACGAGGAGGATCTGCTTAGCGCTTTGGGCGAGACTTTGTCCGCTCTCGGCTACGGCGTTACTTTATCCCGGGATGGTGGAGATGCGATAAAACTTTACACCCGTGCCCTGGAGCAAAACCACCCCTTCGACCTTGTGATTCTGGATCTAACCATACCGGGCGGCATGGGCGGCAAACAAACCATTAAGAAACTGTTAAAGAAGGACCCTGCAGTAAAAGCCATTGTTGTCACCGGTTATTCCAATGGTCCTGTCATGGCCAACTATCACGATTTTGGATTCAAAGGCCTGCTTAGAAAACCTTTCACCCTGGAAGAGCTTTCTAAGGCAGTGGGCGAAGTGATCAGGCAGAAGTAAAATGGAGCTAAAGATGTAATTTCTGAAGAGTATTATCAGCGGCTACTATCTTACGATACTCTGGACTGGTATTTAAAAGTTTAACAACAAAGAGCTTGTGAGGGGGTGCTTTTATGGAGCAGGAGATCCTTCTCTGGATCTGGATGCTTTCTTTGCCTCCACCGTTACTGTTCACACACCCTAGCTAATCTTGGAGCAACAACAATACCGGCAATTAAGAGTTTCAACCCTCCACCAGTTTTATAGTAAAGTAAAATTAAACAAAGGTTGTTTTTTTTGACGGGGAGATGTAATATTAAAATAATATGGTCAATTTTAAACAGAGGTAATTTTAAAATAAGACCCGCAGGGGTTTAATAAGAGGGGATGATACCTGGATTATGTGAAACAATTCACCATTTGGCATTACAAGAAAAGCCTGAGTAGTAGAAAGGAGAACGAAGCTGATTATGAAAACAAAAAGCACTTTAAGCAGCTCAGTTCAAGTAAAAGAAAAAATGAACAAGGGATGGCAAGTGACATTTGCAGGGATGGGGATCAATCTTGCTCTGGGCATTCTTTATTCCTGGAGCATTATAGCGCAGTACTTGAAAGACGTTATGGGGTGGTCAGCAATAAGCTCACAGCTTCCATATATGATCGCTTGTGGTGTTTTTGCTATTTTAATGGTTCCCGGCGGACGAATGCAGGATAAGCTTGGGCCCCGGGTAGTGATAATAGCATCGGCCATCTTTGCCGGATTAGGGTTAATAGGTTCCTCTTTCTTTTTAAGCATTACAGGGCTTGCTATTTTTTTCGGGGTCTTTTTCGGCACGGCGATGGGACTGGGTTATTCCTCAACTACTCCCCCGGCTATTAAGTGGTTCAGTGCTCAAAAAAGAGGATTGGTAACCGGGCTGGTTGTCAGCGGTTTTGGCCTGGCTTCTGTTTATGCTGCTCCACTTTCAAGTTCATTGCTGTCTTCTATGGGAATCTCCACAACGTTTATGATTCTTGGTATAGCTTTCACGATAATAATTCTGGTGCTGGTTCGGTTTGTCAGCAACCCTCCTGATAATTATATTCCGAAGGGAACACATTCCGTCACTATTAATAAAAAGGAACATGATAGCTCCGGCCAGGAATTAGAATGGCACGAAATGATTAAAAGGCCGCAATTTTATATTATTTGGCTTATGTTCTGTTTTGGCGCCCTGGCAGGTTTAATGGTAATCGGGCAGCTTTCCAGTATCGCCCTGGAGCAAGCGAACTTATCTCTCGGTTTTCTCCTGGTTGCCCTTCTGGCTATTTTTAATGCGGGCGGAAGAATCTTTGGAGGGGTAATGTTTGATAAGATAGGCAGAACCAATACATTGTTAATTATTTTTACGCTTCAAGCCGTTAATTTTTTATTTTTTAATACTTACAATACCCTTACATTAATGTTAATTGGAACTGTCGTTACAGGTTTTTGTTACGGTGCATGCCTTTCCGTATTTCCGGCCATGACAGCAGGACTTTTTGGGGTCAAAAATTTAGGGGTAAATTACGGCCTGGTTTTTGTTGCCTGGGGTGCAGGCGGGGTATTTGGAGGACTTATCGGTGGTCTTGTGCGTGACCTGACAGGGACGTATTTTACTGCATATCTCATTGCTGCCTTGCTCTGTATCGCCAGTATAGTATTGACATTTTTCATCAAAACACCCAAAAAACAAGCTGTTTAGCCTGCGATTTGATAATTCGGGGACCGGATATTTGCGGGCATTTGGGACCTGGTATTTGCGCGGGCATTCGTTGGGCACTTGGGGACGGACCTCATGATTCGTTTCACAAACTATTGCAGACAAGGGGCGCTTGGGACGGTCCGAGACCACTGAAAAAGCCCTGAATTGTCATCCTGAGCGTTAGCGAAGGATCTTTATACTACTGAGAACATTGAACTTTTCTCAAAGTGATTTAACCATAGCTAGCCAAGAACATAGTTTTTCAGTGGTTTCGGACCGTCCCTATGTTTCGCCCTATGCTTCGAGGAAGCAGAGAACCGTCCCCATGCTTCACGAGGAAGCAGAGAACCGTCCCCATGCTTCCTCCCCATGCTTCCTCCTTATATTACAGGTTGTGGTAATATTTACTTGTTGCTTCCATTTGCACAGATGGTATAATTTCAAGTAAAAGGAAGTGTTATTGAAGGGAAGAAAACCTTTTATGTCATCAACTTCGTGGTTCTTTTCCAGGAAGATCGGTATTGATTTAGGCACAGCCAATACTCTTATTTATTTAGAAGGAAGAGGGATTGTCTTAAAAGAACCTTCCGTTGTAGCTGTACGGAGAGATACGGGCGAGGTGCTGGCCGTAGGGGCAAGGGCACATAAAATGATTGGCCGTGTCCCTGAAAATACCGTCATCATAAGGCCGATGCAGGATGGTGTTGTAGCCAATTTTGACCTCACCCAAAAAATGCTCCGGGAATTTATCTCCAGGGTTTATCCCAGGCGTTCCCCCTTTCCGTTGCAAGCTGTGGTCAGTGTCTCCCTGGATGTTACAGAAATTGAAAAAAGGGCGATCCTGGAAGCTGCCAGGCAAGCAGGAGCCAGGACGGTATATCTTGTTGAAAATTCCATTGCCGGGGCTATGGGAATCAATTTGCCCATTGAGGAAAATGAAGCCAATATGCTGGTAGACATCGGAGGAGGCACCTCTGAAGCCGCGGTTATTACCCTGGGCGGCATTGTAAGTAAAAACTGCGTAAGGTTGGGCGGAGGGGAGTTTAATAGTGCGATCCGCCACTATATTAGAAAGAAATACAACTTCCTGGTAGGAGAAGGCACAGCGGAAGAGGTAAAAATTAAAATCGGTTCTGCTTTGCAATCTTCGGGAAGGCAGCAGTTAGAGGTCAGGGGGATAGACCTGGTAAGAAGGATGCCTGGAAGACTTATGCTGGATTCCGGGGAAATTACAGATGTGCTCTTCGAACTGGTTGCATCCATAGTAAATGCCATAAAAAAGACCCTGGAAGATACTCCTGTGGAACTGATTAACGATATAATCGTTAATGGAATCACTATGACCGGTGGCGGTGCTCTTTTAAAGGACCTCCAGCAGGCGATCACCAAAGAAACAAAAATTGCTGTATCACTGGCGGAGAACCCGCTGGACAGTGTTGCCCTTGGAACAGGAAAAATGCTCTCATCTTTGGATCTGTTAAAGAAACTTGCCTGAGGCAAGTAAAGGCAAGGTTCTTTCACTTGCGCTTCACTTGCCCTCAATAAAAAAATCTTTTCTGCCCGCTTTTGCTCCCCTGTACGTCATGTATTTCAGGATGAGCTGCAGGGCTTTTTTGTTTTCTGAGAAGGGAAATTTGTCTCCGCAGGCCAGCATTCCTTGAAAGTTTGCCGCAGCCTCCGGGTGTTTGGCGGCAAAAGCTTGAAACCAGTAAGCGGCTTTTAGCTGGCGGTTACAGAGCTGGTCAAAGCTGAGGTTATGTAAATGAAAGGCCACGGCCGCGGGATTGTAGTGGAGCCGCAGCCCCCGGCGCTGGAGCCTGTAGCCCAGTTCGATATCTTCGCAGGCAGCATCCTGAAAATATTCATCAAACCCTCCTGCTGCTATTATCTCCGGCAAAGGCGCTGAAAGATTACCGGTAATGAAATAGTGATAGGGGATGTTGGCCGGATTGTTAATTTTTTTATAGGGGAAACAATAATCGTTAGCAAGATCTTTAAGTCCGGGCGAAAGGGAGATCTCCGGAGACCATTCGATCCTTCCCAAAACGGCGCACTCCCCGTATTTTTGCCTGATTTTTTTATGTTGCGATAAGAGGTCCGGTGCCGCCAGGCAATCGTCATTTAAAAATAATACCGTTTTGCCCCCGGCTTCTTTTAGCCCTGCGTTTCGGGCGGCGGCCGGCCCTTTATGCTCTTGCGAAAAAAAGCGGAAGGGAAAAGAAAAATTTGCCCTTTGCAGATAGTCTGCTGTTCCGTCCCGGGAGCCGTCGTCAATCAGGATTACTTCAAAGGGCATCCCTCCTTCCGTTTGCTTTTCCAGGGAATGCAGCGCGCGTTTAAGGATTTGCAGGCGGTTGCAAGTGGGGATGATAATGCTAATCAGCTGCCGGTTTGCCATGCCCGGACCTCCTTTTAGAGTTTCATCGAAAGAGCCGGAAAAACTGTTCCGGTTGTTAAAAATGCCCGGCCCTTCCGGGTTAATGCGACTATATTTTTAACATCATTAAACATCATTCAACATTATTCAACATCTGTTGCCTCTGCCAGTCTATAGTTATGCTTAAACCGTTTTCCAGTGATACTTTGGGGTAATAATCCAGTATATTTTCTGCAGTGGATAAATCTGGAATTCGTCGGGGTATATCTTCATAATACGGTCCATAAAATTCTTTATGCGGTTGAAATACGATATCTCCCTTGACGCCGGAAATGGTGCGTATAAGCTGTGCCAGTTCCAGGATAGAGGTTTCCCGCCGGCTGCCGAGGTTGAAGATCTTTCCCTCCGCTTCCGGGCGGACTCCTGCTTCGATTGTCCCTTCCACAATATCTTCGACATAGGTGAAGCAACGTGTTTGGCTGCCGTCACCATGCACAGTTAATGGATTTCCCGTTATGGACTGGTTTATAAAGCGGGCTGCTACACCACCGTAATCTGAGCTGTCCCCGTGCGGCCCATAGACATTAAAATAGCGGACGATAACTACAGGAAGCCCCCTTCTGAGATAACCTAAGCAGAGATGTTCGGCCGCACTTTTTGAAACGGCATAGCACCAGCGATCGGCGGTAGAAGGGCCGTAAACCCTGTTATCGTTTTCCTGGAAAGGAACCTCCGTATTTTTACCGTAGACCTCCGAAGTGGAGGTGAAAATAACCTTTTTGCCCAGTTGCCAGGCCAGCTCCAGCAGATCCAGGGTCTGGCAGACATTTACCTGTATTACCTTTACCGGATCTTCCACATACCTCTTGACCCCTACCACCGCTGCCAGATGAAAGACAACATCTGTTTTCTGCATTATCTTTCGTAATTTTTCTTTTTCCACGGTAGAACCCTGGATAAATCTAAAATGAAGATTATTTCCAAGATGATCCAGCTTCTTTAAATTTCCTTTGCTGAGGTTATCCAGGCCCCATACCTCATTTCCCCGCTCCAGTAAAGACGTGCATAAATGAGAGCCAATAAAACCGGCAGCGCCTGTTACCAGATATCTCATACGCCCACCCCCTGGTAATCGATCCCCAGTTCCCGCAGCTGCCCGCTCTCAAAAATGTTTCTCCCGTCAAGCACAAGCGGAACGGCCAGGCAGTCCTTGATCCGGTTCAGGTCGAGCTTCCGGTACTCGGGCCATGCGGTCAGGATCAGCAGGGCATCTTTACTCTGTGCTGCCGTATAAGGTGACGAGGCCCATTCCACTCCTGGAAGGTCGTTTTCCGCCAGCCTTCCCTCGCGGGGGCTTTTTATCCAGGGATCGTGGACGGTGATACTTGCCCCGGCAGAGAGCAGCTCTTTAATAATCGGCAGGCTGTGTGAATCCCTGACATCATCGGTTTGAGGTTTGAAGGCCATACCCAGGACGGCGATCCGCCTGCCCCGGAGGTCGCCCAGCTTTGTCTGCAGTTTACGCACTATTTCCCTCCGCTTTTCTTCGTTCACCCGCAGCACTGCCTCCAGCAGTTTTGCTTCTTTTTTTGCTTCTTGAAACTGTCGGAGCAGTGATTTCAGGTCTTTTTCCAGGCAGGGCCCGCTGAAGCCGACGCCTGCTTCCAGGAAATATGGGTTTATGCGCGGATCCAGGCCAATCCCTTTGCTGATCACTCGGATGTCGGCGCCTACCTGTTCGCATAAAAGGGCGATCTCATTGATAAAGGAGATTTTGCTCGCCAGGAAGGCGTTACTGGCATGTTTGATCAGTTCGGCGTTTTCCCAGGTGGTTAGCAGCACGGGGACCCCGGGAGGGCTGTATAAGCCGGCTACTTTTTCCGCTGTTTCACAGGAAGGGGCGCCGACCACTATCCTCGATGGTTCCCAGAAATCCTGGACCCCGGAACCCTCCCGGAGAAATTCAGGGCAGGAGATGATCGCAGCCCTTGCCGCAAGGTTCCTTTCCTGCAGGAAAGCGGCAATTTTTCGGCATGTCCCTGTGGGGACGGTGCTCTTAATGATTACCAGGGCCTGATCGCTTCTGTGGCGGGCAACTTCTTCCACTGCAAAGTATACCTGTGATGTGTCCGCTTCGCCTGAAGGCAGGGCAGGGGTCCCGGCACAGATAAAGACCATTTCCGCTTCCTGCAAATCCTCAACGCGGGCAGTGAAGCGCAGCAGGCCGTTATCCATTGTTTCGCGCACCAGTTCTTCCAGCCCCGGCTCGTAAAAAGGCATTTTCCCCCGGAAAATATCTTTTACCTTTGTACTGTTTATATCGTATGCTATGCTTTTATAGCCAAGTTTGGCCAGGCAGGCTGCCTGAATCAATCCGATGTGTCCCAGGCCTCCAACTATCCCGACCGCTGTTTTCTTATCCATAAATCTTACACCTCATAACAGATTATTATCACTCAATTTAGGTCGTGATATGATATTCTTTTCTTAAATTATTTGTTACAGGCTTATAAGAGTCAGCAAATATCCGGATACCAGCGGCTTTTGTTCTCTGCGTAAATTTCCTCCATAATTGCACGTACGCTCTTTGTGATCTTCCATCCCGGGTAGTGGGAGGAAAATTTTTGTGTGTCGCTGATGTACCAGATGTGATCTCCGGTGCGATGCCGATCATTGTAAAAGCAGTTTATTTTTTTGCGGGTTATTTCCTGGGCTGTTTCAACCGCTTCGAGGACAGAGGTATTCGAAGCGCGCCCTCCCCCCAGGTTGTAAACTTCACCGCCGGGGCGCGGGTTTTTGAAAAACGCATCTATGGCTGCAACAACGTCGCCGGAGCTGATTACATCCCGCACCTGTTTGCCCTTGTAACCGAAAATGGTGTAAGGGGTGCCTGTAACGGCGCATTTCATCAGGTAATTGATAAAACCGTGCTGTTCCACGCCTGACTGACGCGTGCCGCTTAAAACCCCCCCGCGGAAGCAGCAGGTTTTCTGCTGAAAATAGCGCCCGTATTCCTGGACCAGGAGATCTGCCGCAAGCTTGGATGTGCCGAATAAGGAGTGCGTGCAACCGTCAACCCCCATGTTTTCGGGGATGCCCCGCCGGTAGGGGTGCAGGGGATCGATCTCCCAGCGGGTTTCCAGTTCCACCAAGGGAAGCTGGTTGGGGCGGTCGCCGTAGACTTTGTTGGTGGAGGTAAAGATAAAAACCCCGTTGGGGCAGTACCTGCGCATAGCCTCCAGTAGGTTCAGCGTGCCGTTGGCGTTGACGGTGAAATCGGTCAGCGGATCGCCGGCCGCCCAGTCGTGGGAAGGCTGCGCCGCGGTGTGGATAATCAGGGAAATATTTTCACCGTAGTTGGAAAAAATATTGTTTATCGCTTCCGCATCCCTGATATCCGTGCAATAATGCTTATATCCCGAGCCGGGCAGGCTTTTCAGCCACCGCAGATTACCGGCAACCGATCCGGCGGGGCCAAAAAAATGCCTGCGCATGTCGTTGTCGATGCCGATAACGTCAAAGCCGGCTTGCATATAAAATTCGGCTGCCGCGGAGCCGATCAGCCCCGCCGAACCCGTGATCACGATAACTGACATTTCTTAGGCATGCTCCTGCTAAACCGGTTGGTTATTAAAGCGGGATGGGAGTAATGGGAGTCTTGCAAGTTTCAACCCGCCTCTATATACTGTATGTAGCAGAGGTTAAATTTGACAGCTAATTTATTGCAAAGGAGCTGGGAAAATGCGCCTAAAGGAGTTAACAATTGAAGTGGATGGGATTACTTTAAAAGGGCGGGCATATCTACCTGGTCTGGAGCCTGAAAGGGAGGATTGGAAAAAGGAACCGCTGCTGATTCTCTGTCACGGAATCCCCAGGGGCGAACCTTCCCCGGACGAAAAGGAGCGCGGGCAAGAAGAGGAGCCTGTTGCAGACGGCGGCTACCCTGCGCTTGCAGAACGCTGTTTTGCTGAAGGTTTCCCGTGTTTTCATTTTAATTTTCGGGGGACGGGGGAGAGCGGGGGCAATTTTGACCTGAAGGGA
>CAZQXY010000058.1:7666-9924 GCA_964597455.1 uncultured Desulfovibrionaceae bacterium | reverse complement strand
ACCTAATTATTCAACAAAAGTACTGGGACAAAGAGAAGAAGCAACCCGGAACTAAACACCACGAGACCTTGGGTTATCTGCATGAGCTCCAAAAGCAATATCCTGATCCAATTGCTCATTTCAAAAAGGTCGTTGAGCAAATGAACACTTCTGAGAAGGCAAACAATAAGCTTACGTTGGAGATTGATATGAATGAAAAACTTCCTAATGAAACGCATACCCGCTACAATATGGGCTACGCTGTAATTATGAAAATATACCACGAGTTGGAGCTGGATCGGTTTTTAAACAACAAAGCCAGACATGAGACTTTTGAATATAACACCAACTCCATCATGAAACTGTTGACCATAACCAGAATACTGCATCCGTCATCTAAAAAGAGGTCTTATGAGTGCAGGGACATATTCTTTGAACGTTTTGATTTCGAATTGCATGATATATACCGTGCTTTATCTCATTTCTCAAAGATAGGTTTGGAATGTCAGCGGTTCATCAGTGATCAGATTAATGCAAAATTCGGCAGGAACACCACGCTCATGTACTTTGATGTTACAAACTTCCATTTTGAGATTGATAAAACAGACGATATGCGCAGACGCGGGAAAGAGAAAAACAACCGTCCTGATCCCATTGTACAGATGGCTTTAGCCATGGATGCAGATGGGATACCTCTTTACTACAAGCTGTTTCCAGGCAATATCCACGATAGCAAAACCTTTATTCCCGTCTTCAAGGATGTATGTGTAAGATTCGCTCCCGGTAGAGTTATCGCTGTTGCGGATATGGGTTGTACATCATCAAATAATATCTATTTTCTGAAGGGAGGAGCCCGGGATAAACGTGTAAATGGCTATGTGTTCAGTTTTTCGATCCGCAAAGGCTCAGAAAAGTTTAAAAAATATGTTCTGGACGATATCGGCTACACTGACAGGGACGGCAAACCTTTGAAGAAGGGCTTCGACTACAAAGTTAAATCCCGTATTGAGGTAAGGGAAATCAAAGTAACCATGAAAAACGGCTCTCAAAAAAGTATGCTGATAGACGAAAAGCAAGTGGTTTTTTGGAGTAAAAAATATGCTGATAAGGCACAGGCGGAACGGGCTGAAATTATAAAAAAAGCGCTTGATATTATAGCTAATCCTAAAAAGCACAACAAAAACACAGCACATGGTGCAGCAGCATACATAAAAAACATTACCTTTGATAAGAAGACTGGAGAGATATATGAAGAGCCTGGAAAAAAGCTGATATACGATGAAGAGAAGGCTGCAGAAGACGCTAAATACGATGGATATTACTGCATCATAACAAGCGAGCTAGAAATGCTTGAGCAACGCATAATTGAGATTTACCGAGGTTTGTCTGATATTGAAGACAACTTTAAGGTCTCTAAAAGCGATTTGAATATCCGACCGATTCATGTCTCCCGTGAGGACCGAATAAATGCGCATGTTCTTACTTGCTTTATTTCTCTGGTCATTTTACGCCTTATCCAAAAGAAAACCGACTACAAGTTTACACCCGAACAGATTATATCCTGCCTCAAGAATATCAGCTGCAGTCTTGAACACGGAAACGTTTATTTGTTTGACTATCGCAGCAAAATCTCTGATGAAATTGGGAAAGTTTTTGACATCAATTTTACCAACAAGAGACTCCGCTTGAATGAAATAAAAAATATTTTAGCTTCATCAAAAAAAGCAAAATTGCACTAGGTTTTCCTGACAAATAATAAAGCCCGGAAACTGCCTAAACAAAGGCGGCTTACGGGCTATTTTCTTCTTTTACCTGTCAAACAGAGGTTAATATGTCTCTGAAAAATAAGTCAAGTTGAAAACGCCCCTATTATAGGAAAAAAAGAAATCATTATCACGCTCTGAACCTCATTCTTTCCACTGCAGGATCCCTGCCTCCAACGCCTGCAACTCCTGCTGCAGACGGTATAGCTTATTCATGGCATGATCCAGTGCACGCCGGTAGTCCTCCTGTCGCAGAAAGGCCACGGAATTCAGGGCCGATATCCGGGTTTCCTGCTCCCCGATCATTCGCTGAACCTTTTCTTTGCGCCGGGCAATCCGCTGTTTAATTTTACGTTCCCGGGTATTCATATTCCACCTCGTTCTCTTTTTAAACCTTTATAGTTGCGATAATAGCATACCCCTCCATTACCTGTCAAAAGACAAATAAACCACAAGGTCGACATGCCTTGTGGTTTATCTGCTGTGGTTTATTGTTACCAATATTTTTTAACCCAC
>CAZQXY010000058.1:0-7656 GCA_964597455.1 uncultured Desulfovibrionaceae bacterium | reverse complement strand
GTTAGTGCCCTATGGGCACATATCTGATGCTCAATCTAATTTTTCTTCATTTAATATCCCTAACGCAATTCTGTTGGAACAAAAAGATCCACTACACCGATAATAATAGCCGCCAGCAGTGCTCCCAGAATAGAAATGGTCATACCGGGGACCAGAAACTGGGAAATATAGATCACGACTGCTGCGGTGATAAAACCTACAATACCGCGATTTTGTGGTGAAATTCTTTTCCCGAAAAGGCTTTCTACCACAAACCCCAGCGCAGCAATTACTAATGCTGCCAGCAGGGCCTGACCAAAAGTTAGCAGGGCAAATCCCGGAAGAAGAAAGCTTACCAGCATTAAGACGAGTGCAGAGACAATAAAACGCACTATCACTCCAACCAGATTAGAAGCTTGCAATTTACTCACCTCCCAAAAACTAATGTTTAATAATGCGGTCACTAGAATTATTCACGTTACAAATAGCATAACCATATTAATAAGCATGTATTCATTATGATAAGCATATATTCATCCCCATTTATTATTTTCATCAATTTAGGCTATAATCTAAACATGCGACCTAACATGCGACCTATACACATATATTTTCATCTCCATATATCTCATTTTTACCTGCAAGTTCTTTTTATTTAAAAACAAAAGCAAAACAATGGCACTACGCGATAATTAACAGCTATCGACACCATGCGCCAAAAATTATAATAATTTCATCAAAATTATATCTTGACAATGGCAGGCTCGATGTGGAATACTTTAATAGTAAGGATATTAAGATAGTTGTTTTCTTTCTAAAACGAATGTTTGGTTTAAATCTTCGCAATGAGTCGTTTGGGTGAACTATTTAAAACTTCATAACTGAGGAGGAATTTTAATATGTACAACATTCCAGAAATTCCAGATGAATTCAACCTTGGGGATTATTTGCTTGACCGGCATATCAGGGAAGGGCGGGGTGATAAAGCGGCTATTTATTACAAAGACGAGGTTATAACTTTTCAGGAGTTTGTAGAAGCAGCGAACCGAGCAGGAAACGCTCTGCTAAAGCTGGGAGTTGAAGAAGAAAACCGTGTGATAATCTGCCTCCCCGACTGTCCGGAATTCCTCTACAGTTATTTTGGTGCTATGCGGATCGGAGCGATTCCGGTACCGGTAAGCACCATGGCCCTTCCGGGGGATTACAAATATTACTTAAATGACAGCCGCGCCAAGGTACTGATAACCGACGAAAACCTGGCCCCTAATATGATGGAAGTTTTTGACGAGCTAAGATACCTGCGCCATTTTATTGTCTCCGGGAAACCGGTGCCGGGGCAGCTCAGCTTTGAAGAGTTGGTAAAAGACGCATCTACATCCTTAGAAGTAGCGGCTACCTCCAAAGACGATATGGCTTTCTGGCTTTACAGTTCCGGAACGACCGGACAGCCCAAAGGCGTTGTGCACCTTCATCACGATGTACTGCATTTTATGCCTCCTTATTGCGAACACGTTCTTACTATCACAGAAGATGATATCGTTTATGCCGCCTCAAAAATGTACTTTTCTTACGGAAGAAATGCATCGGTTGAATCTACCTTTGTCGTCGGTGCCGCGGTAGTCTTGGAACCGGAACTGCCGAGACCTCCAAAAGTTGCCGAGGTAATTACCCGGTATAAACCTACCATCTTTTACGGTATCCCCACCTCTTACAGAGGAATACTGGACCTGCTGGAAGAGGAAAAGGATAAATATGATTTTTCATCACTAAGAGTATGCCTTTCAGCCGGAGAAGCTCTGCCAAAGACAATTTTCGATCGCTGGAAAAACAAATTTGGCATAGAAATATTTGATGGAATCGGATCCACAGATGTGGGCGGGATCTACATCTCTAACATGAAAGGAAAAGTAAAGCCCGGAAGCTGCGGCGTTCTAATACCGGGATTTGAAGCCAGGCTTGCTGACGATGAGGGCAATGATGTACCAGAGGGGGAAATCGGAACAATTTGGATCAAGAATGACGGGAGCACACCTTTTTACTGGAGAAAGCACCAAAAATCGAAAGAATCGATCATCGGTGAGTGGTTTAACACCAACGACCAGTTCACCCTGGACAGCGACGGGTATTACTGGTTCAGCGGCCGTGCTGACGATATGCTGAAAGCGGGAGGCATCTGGGTTTCCCCGGTAGAAGTAGAGAATATCTTACTACAACACCCTGCCGTTTTAGAATGTGCTATGGTAGGACATGTCGATGAATCTAAACTGGAAAAACCCCTGTCCTTTGTGGTTCTCCGCCCGGGCTACGAGGCTTCCGCCGAGCTTGAGCGTGAGCTGCAGGAATTTGTGCGCAGCAAAACCGCACACTACAAATACCCCCGTTGGGTAAAATTTGTCGAAGAACTGCCGAGGACGGCCAGCGGAAAAATCCAGCGGTTTAAACTGCGCGCCGCATTGCGGGATAACGAAATAGCCTAAAATTAATCCCTGATAAGTTGTTGTTTATGGGGATAATATTTGCGAAACTGCCGATTTTTGCGCTAACACATTTTTGAGTTTTTGAGCTTCTTGTGCCGGCACACACTTTTTGCGCCGGCACAGTTGCTTTTTGTATGAAGTCGTGGTAAAATTATGGCTGGTATTCAAATCGGGAGGTGATAGCAAATGGCGAATACAAAATCCGCAGTTAAGCGCATGAGACAGTCTTTATTAAATCGCCAGCGCAACCGCAGAGTTAAAAGTCATATAAAAAAAGCTGAAAAGAATTTTTTTCTTCTTCTTGAAGAAAATGATCAGGATAAAGCGCGTGAAGCTTATTTTTCAGCAGGGAGAATTATTGATAAAGCAGTGTCAAAGGGTATAATACACAAGAATACCGGGGCAAGAAAAAAGTCCCGGCTCTCCCAAAAGCTTAACAAACTGGTAGGATAGAGCAGGACCCCGGAAAAAAAGAAGAATCCGCTCATAAATTAGGGATTCTCTTTTTTTTTATTCAGGGCGACAGGCATAGCTTTAAAATAAGCTGTTCCAGCGCTTCGTCGCCTTCCCTTTTCCCTGTTTTTATCTCCTGATCAGTTTCTTTTAAAAGAAGAAAAACCTTCGACAGTGCAGTCTCATTATATTTTTCTACCTGTTTTAAAAGCCCACCAATCACAAAGGGCTGCACTTTTAATGCAGAGGCCATCTCACGCTGGGACAATTTTCTCTGCTGCATAGGGTAAATTTGATATAACAGGCGAAACTGGCGGATTATCAGGGCCAGGATCTTCAACGGATGCTCATTTTGCCGGCGCATTTTAGCAAGGAGAAAGAATGATTCCTGTACATTCTTTCTCCCCACAGCTTCAACCAGGTTAAAGATGCTGTCCTCCTTGCTTTCCGGTACAAGAAACCTGACAAGCGAGCGGGTTACGGTTTTTTCTTTGTCCATATAGGTAATAATCTTTTCCAGCTCGCCTTTAAGAAAGCGCAGGTCATCTCCGGCCCTTTCAACCAGCTCAATCAGGGCATCTTCTTCAACTTGCTTTTCCTGGAGCAGCAGTTCGTTTTTTATCCATCGCGATAAAGATACCCCTTTGAGGGAGGGAAATTCTACCAGCGCCCCTGCTTTTTCTAGCGCCTTGACTATTTTTTTTCTCCTGTCTGCCTTTTCCACAGTAAAGATCAGCAAATAGTCAAGGTCCTTTTTTTCAAATATGGCCAGCAGTTCTTTTTCCTCCTTTTCGCTCAAACGGGACCTTCCCTCTTTCCTTCCTTCCTTTGTGGAAGCAGCTTTTTGAAGGGAAGCCGTAAGATACGGAGGATTGGAAATCCAGAATATTTTCCCCGCTGTAAAAATAGTCTGTTGTTCGACACTTTCCAACAGTTCTGCCAAGCTTAACCGGATACCATCCTTCCTTTCCAAATCAAAAGATCTGCCTTCTTTATTCAGAACCCGCAATATTTCACTTAACAGCTCTTCCTTGAGGTAATCTTCGGGTCCGCTAAAAAGATATAAAGGGTCAACCTTGCCATTTTTGATCCTTTTACCAGCCTGGTGAAAATCCATTTTCCTTTTCCCCCATCCCCAGGAAATTACTTTTCTATTTTACTATATCCCAGGGAAATAAATTTTACAAGGAGGAAAAAGGAGATAACGGAGTATGCCCATATTTCACCTCTTAAGCTCAATATGCTTATGTGTTCCAACCGGGAACAATACAAACAGGGCCGGATAAAGGATGTTCCTCCCAGGGCTTTTCTCCCGGAACAGGCCTAATAATTGGCTCATAAAGGTATGCGGGCGGGTCTAAATTCAGACTGCTGTAAACCCTGAGCAGGTGTTTGCGGAAAAGAGCTTCAAAAGGAGCTGTTAAATAGTAGGGCATACTGTCTATCCACCAGGCATAGTCGCTGCCCTCGGCAATATAGATGTTTTGCAACGCCCTGTTTACAGCCTCTTTATTCATCGCCTCATCTTGCTCTTCATATTTTTGGATTGCTTTTCGCGCCTTCAGGAGATAATTCCAGAGGATCTTTTTATTCTCAGTACCGATCCACCTTGTCAGGCTATGGTCTACCCATGATCCTGTCGCCGGATGGGTGATGCCCCTTTTGGGTGGGTTTTTTTCTAAAAATTCGCTTACAGTTACCGTCTTGAGCAAAGGATCGGCGGATATGCCCTGGTAGAGATGATGCAAAAATTCGCCTTTATCGCCCGGATACCATTCCCAGGCATTTTCACCATCCAGGGCAAGGGTTACAAGATAATGATCAGGATTATTGCCGAGATGTTCCCTGATCTTGTGCAAACGATGGATCAGATCTCCGGCAGCATTTCTTCCAGACATATGCTGGTATACGAAACCGATACGATCTGAAAGATGATGATCGCGAAATATTACCGGTATTTCTGTCCCTTCACCGCTGGCCAGGTACGGCCTGTAAAGTACATCAGGATTGAGCACATGCCCATAGCCATCCCTGCAGATCTCTACATTCATTGATTTGCACAATATTTGTTCATCGGAAATCGTCCACCTGAAGCCCTCATCAACAAGCAGTGGAATAATTTCCGGGCTTACGGCCATCTCCGGCGGCCAGAAGCCACGCGGTTTTTCTCCAAAAAAACGCTGGTGCTCCTGTGCCGCCATCGCCACCTGAGCCCTGGCATCCCCCGGAAATTTGAATCGGTCGGGAAGGGCTAATCCCGGACTTGCACGCAGGGCGGAGTGATTATCGAGAAGCAGGGGCAGAATGGGATGGTAATAAGCGGTAGTAATGATCTCTATCTGTCCCTTCTCCAGCAAGCGGCGATGCTCCGGAATAACTTTTTCCATAATGGAAAAATGATAATTTATTAGTTCTTCCTTTTCTTCTTCCTTAAAATTTCGGCCTTTTTCCACTAAGCCGCTGAGAAACGGATCCTTTTCCCTTATCTCAGGGTCTATCCAGACTAGGTTAAACCAGACCTGCAGGTCGAGATAATCCTGTGTAGTATACTTTTTAAGGGCTTTTTCTACTTCCTCCGGTTCGTTGACCCTCCCCTGCCTTTCCAAAAGCTGCCGGTAATAATTATGCTGCTCGATTACTCTTTCCCACTGAATATCAAAAAAATGCTGCAGGAGAAACCTCTTTTCCCCCTCGTTGAGGTCTCCTGCCCGCTTCATTACTTTTAAGTAATAATCAACTGCATTATTATGGAGGTAGCCTTCGATCTGTTCCAGAAGGGAAGGGCTCAGGCTGAAAGTCTGCTTTATTTGCGGATAGTTGTTTAAAATTGCCGCCATCTGGTAATAATCCTTGGTTGCATGGAGCCTTACCCAGGGCATAATAAATTCCCCGCGCCCGGGATCAAGATAGTAGGGCTGATGTTGATTCCAGACAAAAGCAATGTAAAGTACGTTTTGAGGCAATTGTATTTCCTCCTCAAGAATTTATGCGCAGCTCAATATTTAAAACGCTATCTGCCCCGGAGCCCAAAGACAGATCCCAGTTAGGGACTATTACGGATTGCTGGTAAACCCGTTCAAGGCCTCCTTCTGACTGGGATACAGTCTCGACCGGAAAACGCCAGACCCTGGCCGCAGGGAAGAAACGCAGCGTAACCTCCAGTTTCCTCCACCCGTCAAGGATCATTAACTCCTCTACTTCTGCCTCTTCACCCCTGCTGGCCAGATGAGCTTCATCCAGTGTTCTCCCGGGGATATGATAGTATCGATCCGGTGAATTCCCGGACAAAAAAGCGAGGTTAAACTCGGAGCCAAATCTGAAAGGCAACTCCGCTTCTCCTGTATTCCGCAGATTATACTCTACTTTTATGCTCTGCGAAGAGGCCTTCAGTGTAATTTTTTTACGCAGCAACAGCTCACCTTTATCCACTGATCCTTTGCGTTGAAAAGAAACTGACGCTTTCCCCTGCAAGTGCTCTATCCCAGTATTATACGGCTGCAGCAGAAAATCCCCTATTTCAGTAAATGTGCCCTTGCTAAAAGCGTCAAGGTCAGTTTCCAATGGAAGGAGATGGTCAAGTAGCGCTCCACGCGGATAACGATCATATACAAGAAAATCCTGCAGCCCTTCCTCTTTAACCGCGAATCCCTTGTGAATGGTTTTTGCGCCATTACTACCGTCATCAGCAGGTTCGTTTCCGTCATTTTTAATTATTTCCTGCTTGAGAAGGTCATCATGATAGGGCTCCTTCCTTCTGGTTAGAGTGTCAAGCAGGTTAACCGCCGCAGGGCGGTAAGATAAATCCCAGAGACTGCCACCCAGGTAAGGGGAAAGCAACAGGCCATAATACTCATTGTTGAGGATGATTTCCTGGAAACCGTCATAATCCCTGTCTGCTACTTTAATTTCAAGCCAGTTATCCCGTGGATGCAGTTCCCTGACAATAATATTTTCTGCTTTGATCAGATTTCCATAAACAGCAGCCCGCAAAAAGTTCAGATAAAGCCCGCCGAAAACCCCGTGCCAGTACGCACAGTTGCACTGAGCGGCCCAAATCAAATCTCTGGCTTTTTGCCGGGACTTTTTACGTGTTACCTGCGGCAATCTTTTTCTTACAGCCAGCATTTTTTTATGCATGCGGTTGCTCTCCGGATAACGTACAAGAAAATTCCGCCAGTAACCTCCGGCCCATTGTTTCATTTCCCTGTAAGAGGCGGCTGGAAGGTAAACCCGGCCACGGGGAGGATAGCTCTTCATATACTCGCTAAAAGTTGTTGTTTTAATCCAATCCTCATTATCAGCCAACATCTGCAAAAATTTTTCCAACCAGCCCTCTTCATAGACATGTTTATGGGTTCCGGGCCAAACACCAAATTTTTCTCCATCATCGGCCAGAACAGCAAGTGAACCCGGGCTTTGGGAGGCAAGGCTTCCCAAAAACTCTTCTGTCTCTTCTATTTTCTCAAATGGAATAAGATAGCGTAGTTTCTCACTGATCGGGAAAATATTTAAAGGACAGCCCTCTTCCTCGGTTATATAATAACCAAGCAGTTCTTCACTTTTCATCCCAATCTCCTGAAAATGAGCATCGTCAACCACGACATAACGGATTCCAGCTTCGTACAGCGGGCGGGCCAGATGCGGTTCCCAGATACGCTCAGCAAGCCATATACCGTTAACTTCCGTTCCTAATCTGCTTTCGAGATAGCGGCTGAGTTTAAGAATCTGGCCTTTTTTATCGCTATCC
>CAZQXY010000057.1:0-10080 GCA_964597455.1 uncultured Desulfovibrionaceae bacterium | reverse complement strand
CATTCCGTAAATTTTCCTGAACTCTTCCTCTTCTGTAACAGCCGTCCCTGTCATGCCGGCCAGCTTTTCATACATGCGAAAGTAGTTCTGGAATGTAATGGAGGCCAGAGTACGGCTTTCACGGGCGACCTTGACCTTCTCCTTTGCTTCAATAGCCTGATGCAGGCCATCGCTGTAGCGCCTGCCAAACATCAGCCTTCCGGTAAACTCATCAACAATGACTACCTCTCCTTCTTTGACAACATAATCCCTGTCCCTCTTCATGAGAGCATGTGCCTTTAAAGCCTGTTGAAGATAGTTCTCTATTTCCTGCCGCTGCGTGGTGTTATCTTCATCGGTAATATTCTTGATATGCAGCTCTTTCTCCAAAAACTTTGCTACCCGCTCCTCCCCGCTTTCCGTCAGTATTACGGTATGCGCCTTTTCATCAACGGTATAATCAATATCCCTCTTCAGACGGGGAACATAAGCAGCAAATTTATCATAATACTCGGTCGGCTTCTCCGCCGCTCCGGAGATAATTAAAGGCGTCCTGGCTTCATCGATGAGAATACTATCTACCTCGTCAACAATAGCATAATATGGGGGCCTCTGCGCCAGTTGTTCCTGATGCAGAACCATATTATCACGCAGGTAGTCAAAGCCAAATTCGTTGTTGGTTCCGAAGGTAATATCTGCGTTGTAAGCATCCCTGCGTTCACGGGAATCCAAACCGTGGACGATAAGCCCAACCTCAAGCCCGAGAAACTTATAAACCGGCCCCATCCACTCGCTGTCCCTTCTGGCAAGGTAATCGTTCACGGTCACGATATGAACTCCCCGTCCAGTAAGTGCATTAAGATATGCGGGCATTGTTGCTGCAAGAGTCTTACCTTCACCGGTTTTCATCTCGGGTATCCGGCCCTGGTGTAAAACCACACCTCCAAGCACCTGAACATCAAAGGGCCTCATACCCAGAGCACGCCAGGCGGTCTCCCGGGCCAGGGCAAAAGCCTCCGGCAAAATATCGTCCAGGGATTCCCCGCCCCGCAGCTTTTCTTTAAATTGAGCGGTCATCTCCGGAAACTGGCTATCTTTTAGCTTTTTCATGCGTTCTTCGTAAGAATTTACCTCTTCAACAAAACGCCAGAGTTTTTTTGCTTCCCTGACGTGCGGATCGCCGAATATTTTCGTAAATAATCCCATAATATCTCCTCCTGGAGTGATTTACTCCTGGAATATTTCAAGTTGATGTAGAATAATTCTACTAAAAAGAGAGCAAAAATACAAGCACGGTTCATACATCACCAACATCGGTGCCGCTTGCTTCGAGAAAACGGGGAATTTCAGTCATATCCGCAAGTATCGCCCGTGCTCCCTCTTTTACAAACATACTACCGCTATCAGCACCGCCGTGCCCGGTTAAGACGCCGATGAATAAAGCGCCCATCTTCCGGGCAGCCAGGAGATCAGCCATGGAATCCCCGACAATCCAGCACCTTCCTTCCTCCGGCTGCAGGCCATCCGCTGAAAGCATCCGGCTGTTGCTGCAGCTCTCTCCCCAGTAGGACTTGAGAAAAGAAAAAGGATGGGGCTTACCCAGAGATACCTTTTGCGGAAGGCAACTCTGCAGATCCATTTCAGCCTTGCTCACATCATCATATGTTACTATGGAATCAGCGTCAAAATATTTCCAGATCCCCATCTTTTGCAGAGGAAGATAAAGCTCGCTGAAGGGCCTCCCCGTCGCAATCCCCAGGAGCCATCCCTTATTGTGCAGTCTGTCCAGGGTAACCCTTATTTTATTGATCTCCAGTAAAGGCTCTTCATCTTCTATAAGCCCTTTTTTGCCCGTCAGACAAGGCTCTCTGGCATATATTTCCTTATAATTTTTCTCCCCTAGGTACCACTCCTGGAAAATATCCCTTACGCCTTCCCATAGGGGAAAAAAGGGGGAAAACGTTTTGCGGGCAAGTTGCTGATACTCCCCGGAAAAGGTTGTGGCAAGCTTCCCCAGCAAATCCCTTCCGCAGGCTTCACCCGCCCATTCCCCTAGGACAGACTCGAATGACGGCCTCCAGGATTTTTCCGGCAGTGACAACAGCGCAGATAAAGGATGAAGAACCTGCAGAGTAATACCCTCCTCCGTGGCCAGGTAAATAAAATCTTTATTTTCCGGCCCAGGCCCGCAGCTGGAAAGCTCCTTTATGATGAGCGCCAGTTGATAGGCAAAGCATAAAAAAGCCAGATCCCAGTTGGAATTAACGGCTTTCTGCTTAAAGTAGGCAATCACCTTGTCCCGCTGAAAGACAACCCTTCTAATATTGCTGATATCCCGGGTATCCGGAAAGGCGCTAAAGACCGGAAGTTCTCCCACCGGGGAAAGCCCAAGGTAGTGTTTCCCGTATAATAGTTCCCATACAGTCAATGCCGCCGCGTTCCAGTAGCATTCCTCTCCCGTAATAACTCCGTCCATATCAAAAATGATCTTTCCTTTAAAATCTGACACAGCTTTTTACCTCTTTCGGCGAAAATGCCCAGGGCAGAATCGACCAGAATTGGCCGCGCAAACTCTTAAACAGGCCGATCCCGCATCACTAAACAGGCTGGTCCCGCCCCCCTGATTATTTTACCGTTACATCTGTTTGAATAGCGCCGGCGACACCCGAGGTAATACCCTTTCTCCATTCCCTCAACTCCAGTGCATGAAAAAGAGCTTCGCCAAAAGCTCTAAACAGCGCCTCCCAGATATGATGGCCATTGCTTCCCTTGTTAATATTTAAATGCAGGGTACAACAGCCCCCCTGCACAAAACCCTCAAAAAATGTTTGCAGGTCCTCCGCGTTGGTATTCTCAGTTTGCAACGGAATGCTTACACCCGGGTGGGAGAAATCAAGATAAGCTCTGTTCTCAAAGCTGATTACGGCCTGGGCAAGGGCTTCGTCGATAACGGCAATAGCCGATCCATATCCTGCAAGACCATCCTGCAGCCTGGACTCGACATATTCCTTGATCGCTTTCCCCAGCGTAATCCCGACATCTTCACAAATAACATGGGTGAGATATAATTCCTTTAACTCGACATTTACGGCCAGATTAAACTCCCCCCGGGCAATAATATGCTCCAGCATATGGTTAAAAAAAGGTATCGTTGTCTGTAACCCTTCTTTGGGATTTTCATAACGAGGGCCAAAAGCTACTTCAACCACAATCTCAGATTCGGCAGTTTTCCTCCGGGATGTTACCTGCATGTTTAATCAAACCTCCTTCATACTTTTTGTCTCTTATACCTCATACTTCATACTACATACACCGCTCCGCTCATTGTTTATTTTTGCTGTAGTGCTTCATACTTCATAAATAATTCTCGCATCGAAACCCGTTATTTTAGCAGATATAAAGCGTAATTTTTTAAATTTTCCTTTCCCTGACCGCCATGGCGTGGGCAGAAAAGCCTTCCAATTCCGCAAAATGGATCGCCTTCTCCTTAACCCTCTCGAATCCTTCGCTGGTAACGTATCCGAAAGAAGAGCGTTTTAAAAAATCATGCACCGATACCCCGGAATATGTTTTTGCAAATGAACCTGTCGGCAAAACAGCGTTGGGGCCTAAAAGAAAATTACAGAATGTGATCGGTGTGTACGGACCCAGCAATATTTCCCCCGCATTTTTTATCCGGGTAAGCAGCGAAAAGGGATCGACGGTTAAGATCTCCAGATGCTCGGGTGCATAATCGTTGACAAATTTTAGCGAATCCTCCAGGTCTTCGGTTAAAACAACGCCTCCATAATTATCAAATACTTTGCGCACAAAAGCCGATTTTTCTGCAGGTAATTTATCAATAAAACCGGGGATAACCCGGGCGACTTTTTCCGCCAGCTCCCGGGAATGGGTCACAAGCAGTGAGGCGGAATCAGGCCCGTGTTCTGCCTCAATTAACAAATCCAACGCTGCAGTCTGCACATCCGCAAATTCATCGGCAAGGATAATTGCCTCACTGGGACCCGCCGGCAGGCCTACATCCAGCACCCCGTAAAGTATCCGTTTGGCGGCATTTACGTAAGCGTTGCCGGGGCCGATGATCTTATGACAGCGCGGAACGCTCTCCGTACCAAAAGCAACGGCCGCCAGTGCCTGCATCCCCCCGACCCTGTATATTTCTTTGATTCCCAGGATACGTGCTACAGCAAGGGTGGCCGCATCTATATCCCCCCCGGCGCCGGGAGGGGTACAGACGACGATGCGCGGCACCCCCGCGACAACCGCAGGAACCCCCAGCATCAGCATAACTGAGGGGAAACTCCCCTTACCCCTGGGGACATATAAACAAACATCCGCAATAGGAGTTGTCCTCTCCCCCGCCAGCAATCCCTCGTCGATCTCCTTCAGCCACATCTCGGAGGGAAGCTGTTCCCGGTGAAATTTTTTGATATTTGCGGCAGCGTATTCCAGGATATCCCTGGTCTTTGTATCCAATCTGCCGTATGCCTCTTCTATTTCTTCCTCTCTCACCCGCAGGCCCTTTTCTTTCAAAGAAACACCGTCATACTTTTCCGTATAATCGAGAACAGCAGCGTCACCTTCCTCCCGCACACGGCCGATCACCTCCATGGCCAGATTAAAGTGTTTGGTAATATCCGTCTCCGAACGGCGCAGCAGCGACCGGTACCCCTCCGGTGAGAGTTGCTTTAACTGATAGAACTTCATCTGCTATAAACCTCCTTCAGGACAACAGCTAAAGTTGGTAAACCTGTCCAAAACTGTGCGTGGGACCTATCTCGTCGACCAGCGCCCATAAACCACCAAGGACCAGAGAATGCCCGCCGCAGACAACAGGGATCTCCGCTTCCACAGCAGCCCTGGTGAACTCTTTCATAACGGGATTTTTCATTTCCTGCCAGAGTCCAAGATCGGATAGAAAACGCTCTTCGGCAGAAAGCCTTTGATGAAGAAGATGGATCATGAGCACCCTGGTATCCAGGAAAGCACAGCGGGCAACCTTCTCCAGGTATCGCATAAACTTACCGGGGCCGACCTCTTCCAGGAAAAAACCCATCAGAGAGATAGCGTTACCCTTTTCTTCCCGTCCGAGAGCCTTCATCCCTCTTTCTTCAGAGAAAATACGCAGCCGCAGCTTCAGGTTCTGATTGACGTGAGCGATTACCGGCGCTCCTATTCGGCCTAAAAGCAGGGCTTCTTCGTAATCTCCCCGGAAAACCTCTTTAGCCCTTTCCAGACGCGAGAGATCGAGATCCAGGCTGTCCAGCACCTTGCGTGCCCGGGAGCCGGCAAAGGGGCTCCCGGCCAAAATTAGCAAATCGGCGGGGGTATCAAGATCAAAGATCAGCCCGGCACTATTTTTAAAGAGCTTATGCACAATACCCGTTCCATCCCTCAGGGCTACGGCAAGAATATTATCCATACGGGGCGGATCGATCTTATTGATGAGTTCTCCCGGAGTAAAGGCGATAATATCGGCCGACTGGGCATTATTTGAATAGATGGCAGGCCCGGAATTCAATAAATGCCGGCAGATCTCCTGCAACTCGCCTGCCGTTACCAGAGGGATGCTCGCCCCGCCCATATAAAGAACATTTTGCAGCTTCTCCCTGTTTATCAGTCCGGAGAGTATTTTACCAAAATGAAAATTATCGCCGTTCCCGCTTTTTATTATTTTAACCCCCAGGGCTTCAACTTCTTTAGCCAGCAAGGGATAGTTTGTTAGCAGATAAAGCGCACCGATCTCTTTTACCTGCTTCATCTTGGCGATGTTGTCCAACAGCACAGCATGCCGGACTTTTACAAGCATCTTTTCTATTTCACTGCCCGGGCTGCCTCCTTCAAAAAGAACGACATTCACTGCATCATTCATTATTTCACATCCTCCTCCACACACTCTAAGGGAAGTGAAACACCGGCAATCGCCGGTGTGCAACCACTAAGGTAAAATAATTGGGCGGGAAAACCCGCAAAGCTGGAAAGAGCCCGCGCGACAAACCCCGCTCCACCTGAATATGCGGCAAGAGCTTTATTATGTATAGATCGGGGAGATTGTTTGCTTAACCATTCCAGGCTGAAATCCGGCAAAGCCACGACAACTTATTCTCTAGGCTCAATTAATCCGTAATTACCGTCTTTTCGTTTGTAGAGCACGTTAATTTCTTCAGTCTCCGCATTGGTAAAAACAAAAAAATCGTGACCGAGGAGGTTCATTTGTAAAATAGCCTCCTCTTCAGGCATTGGTTTTATGGTAAAACGCTTTGTCCTGACAATCTGCGGCTCAGTTTCTTCCTCTTCCCTGCGCTTACTGCTGATAAATTGCTCGTTTAGCTCTTTAAATCCCTTCTGCCTCAGTTTCCGGTTGATTCTGGTTTTATATTTATGAATCTGACGCTCTATCTTATCAACCACCAGATCAATAGAAGCGTACATATCCTGTGTCTCCTCTTCCCCTCTGAGGAGCAGTCCGCCAATTGAAATTGTAACTTCTACAATATGATTCTCCCTGGCTACGCTCAGAGTGACCTGGGCATCAATATCTAAATTATCATTTCCCAGATATTTTTCAAGCTTGCTCAGTCTTTTTTCCACATACTCCTGCAGCGCCGGAGTGATCTCCATGTTTTTGCCCCGCGTATTAATCTGCATGAATTTTTCCCCTTTCCAAGCCTATTCTTCATAGCTGATCTTACATTGCTGGTCTTACTTTTGCTTTTGCTGTAGTGTTATAATATTCCCTAAAAAGCAAATAAATCCTTCCCGGATAATAAATTATATTTATAGGTAAATGATGGCCACATGACCTTTCATCATTAATAAGCCGGGGAGCTGGAATATGCATCTTCGGTGGCTGTTTGGGACCTATATAGAAGAAGAGGGACATAGTTGCCCCTCTTCTCTATTTTCGAGGTTAGGTATTACTTAAATAGCAATTTTAAAAATTTTATCCCCATACCACCTCACGAATTATACCTTCACTACATTTGCCGCCTGAGGGCCCCTGCTCCCATCCACAATCTCAAATTCTACTTCTTGCCCTTCGTTCAGGCTTTTAAAACCGTCTTCTTGAATGGCTGAGTAGTGGACAAAGACATCATCCCCATCCTCCCGTTCAATAAACCCATAGCCTTTTTCTTTATTAAACCACTTAACTTTACCCAACATAATTAATAACATACCTCCTAATAATTAAATCTGTGAGGTTGGGACTCACATGCGTACTCTACCATATTCAAATTAGCTTGTCAATTAAAAAAGAACCAACGGAACCAACGCGCTATTCTAAATCCGCAAGTAGATATGCTTTTAATTCTTTTCTGCCAAACCTGCGCGCATCATCATGATAATCAAACAGCAAATCGATGCTGTTCTTTTTTATAGCGCTGCCCGTATCTTCGGCTACGGCAAACCCGTAACCTTCCAGGTAAACCATGGCCTTCAGGGGAATAACAGCAGGGTCGACGGCAATAATATGCGGATTTGTTATACTACCATCGCCGGCAACAGCCTTTTTCCCCGTGGCGGTTAAGCCGTCGTTATAAAAACCCGTACAATGTGCTGCTCCCCACTCGTCAATTGGACAACCGGAACCGCGAGTACCCGGGCAATACGCGGTAGCGTTCACATAGAGTACTTTTGCATACTGATAGTTCCTGCCTCCACGTGAAATGGTATTTTTTTCGCCGTATTCCAGCACACGGTTAACGGGCACTTTAATAATTTCGCTCGAGACAACCTCCCTCGATATTTCCCGACCGTCTTTCTTTTCTACCTCAACAACGTGTTCAATTATTCCCTCTGCTCCTTCCTCAAGCACCCGCACAACACCACAATCCAGATCAGGGTTATTGACCCTTACCGTAGTGAAGGGCAGAGCTTCTCTTGTTTTATGTTTCTCTGCCAATTCACATGCAATGATTAATTTTTCTGCAGGCTCTCCGGGTTTATCCAGGTCTGCGGATACCATCTCCTTCTGCGTCAATAACAGGGAATTATCCTCTTCGTCAATTGATACCTCTGATTTACAATATTGCATAAAAAAAACCGTAATCAGCACTGCAGCTGCGATAACGGATGCTGCTATTTTTTTTGAGTTATTTGCATAGAGCAGGCTGCGTGCTTTCCCTTCCTTCCTGTTCTCTCTCTCCTTACCGTGTTTCCAATTGTTACTCCTCTCGCTGCATATAGGCACAGTATCGCTCTCTGCCATGTCGCTCTCTGCCATATAAACCCCCTCCAAAAGTTATCTCTCTTTTTTCTTTCTTTCTTTTTTATCTGTCAATATTCACAAACATTCATTAGTATAAACAATAGCTGCTAATTTTATGCTCGCTCTTTTGTAAAAGCCGCAGCTTACCGGCAGGGACGGGCTTGCCAAGCTAAGCTATGTTTGTCATCATTTTAAGGTTTATTATTGCCAGGGAGCAATACTTCTGCATTTTTTCTAAAAAAATGACAGAGCACACGCCATTTCGCGTATGCCCCGAGGTAAAAGCATCACTGTCATTATGTATTGCACAACCGTCATTATGTATTATTTCTACGTTATACCAGTAAAAAAACATCATACCTTCACTGCTCTATAACACTACAGCGAAAGATTGCCTTTTTCGTTATTCCGCTGTAGTGATAGAAAATAAACGCTTTGTATTCTCCAAGCAGATGCGCCCGATTTTCTCCCCGGTAGTACCCCTTAAAGCGGCAACTTTTTCGGCAGTAAAAGCCACATTGCCCGGTTCGTTCCTTTTACCGCGCATAGGGGCAGGCGTCAAGAAAGGAGCATCAGTTTCAATTAAAAGCCTGCCGGCAGGCACAGTGGCTGCCACCTGGCCTAAAACTTTATTTTTTGGATAAGTTACAGGACCGGCGATGGAAATATATAAGCCCATCTCCATTGATTTTTTCGCCAGCGGTAAATCTCCGGAGAAACAATGCATAACTCCTCCTGCCGGGGGCAACCCTTCAGTTTCCAAAATCGAGATCATCTCCTCATGCGCATCGCGATCATGAAGCACTACCGGCAGATTCACTTCACAGGCAAGCTGCAATTGCCGGCGAAAAACCTCTTTCTGCCGTTCCCGCGGCGAGCGGTTCCGGTAATAGTCCAGCCCAATTTCGCCGATAGCAACAACTTTAGGGTGGGCGGACATCTCCCGCAATGATTTCAAATAATCCGCAGGCACTTTTGCGGCTTCATGCGGGTGAATCCCCACAGCAGTATAGATAATAGGGTATTTTTCGGCCAATTGAATTGATTTTTGTGAGGTCTGCAGATCGCAGCCAATATTGATAATTAATTTTAAACCGCGATTTTCAGCCCGCTCCAAAACTTTTTCCCTGTCCCCGTCAAAATCACGGAAGTCAAGATGCGCATGGCTGTCTACCAGGAAAGGAAAAACTTTCGCTCTGCTCATGTTAGTACTGCTCATGAAATTTTACTCCCAGGAGCAATATCGATGTCAACAGCAGTAAGAACAACCTTTCCATCGGGGCTCGTAGCGGCCAGGATCATCCCCTCGGAGAGCAAACCGCGCAGCTTTACCGGTTTTAAATTGGCTGCAAAGAGGACTTTTTTTCCGATAAGCTCCTCGGAAGAGTAATGAAGCGCAATGCCCGCCACAACCTGTCTTTCTTCGTCCCCAATGTTTAAAATAAGCTTGAGCAGTTTGTCGGTCTTAGGTACAGGCTCGGCGGAAAGGATTTCGGCAACCCTTATATCAATCCTGGCAAACTCATCAATAGAAATTAGATCCACCTTTTTTTCTTCCTTTTCTTCCACTGCATCTCTCTCCTTAATTCCTTCTTTTACCGTTTTATCGCTTTCTCGCTCCAATAAAAATTTTAACTCCTGCTCCAGGTCCAGCCTGGGGAAGAGATCTTCCGTGCGGAGAGCTTTAACCCCAGGTTTTAGCTGCCCCCATTCCTGCAGGCTTTCCCAAACATGCAAATTTTCCATCGAGCCAATACCGAGCTGTAACCAGATACGCTCCGGTGTCCGCGGCATAAAAGGCAGGAGAAGCACGCCAATAAAGCGCAGGGACTCGCAAAGGTTATAGAGCACAGTTCCCAAACGCTCTTTTTCTTCCTCCCTTTTAGCAAGCG
>CAZQXY010000056.1:0-10083 GCA_964597455.1 uncultured Desulfovibrionaceae bacterium | reverse complement strand
TTGCCGTCTATTTCCTTTAAATCCATCGTCATATCAATGGGGCGGGCGGCGGAGATGTAGCTGCCGACTCCGAAAGCATCCGCTCCGGCCTCAGCCAGCGAAGGTATCCTTTCAGCCGTAACGCCTCCTGATACTAATATCTGCACATGTGAAAAACCTTGTTGGTCTAAACGGGCGCGGACTTCGCGAACAAGCCCCGGGGTTACGCCTCCTCTTTCCCTGGGAGTATCAAGCCTTACACCGGAAAGTCTCTCCTTTAAGGCTTCGGCAACGCGCAGCGTTTCCTCCGCTTCATCTTTAAAGGTATCGACAAGAATAATGCGCGGAGAATCAGGGGGCATCGTTTTATCATAAAGAAGAGCTGTCTTTACAGTGTCGCCGATAATCATCACCGCTGCATGAGGCACTGTACCCGCCGGCTCCTTCCCCAGCAGCTTGGCTCCCAAAATACAGCTGCAATTATCCGCACCTCCGATGACAGAAGCCCTTTCCATAACAGGTGCTACAGCGGGATGAACATGCCGGGCCCCAAAACTTAACACGGGGCTGCCGCCGGAGGCTTCCTTGCAAGCACGGGCAGCAGTAGCCCAGCCGCTGGCACTTGCCAGCATTCCCAGAAGCGCAGTTTCATACATGGCAAATTCATCATAAGGGCCTTTAATACGCATGACAACTTCCCTTTGCTGCATCTCTTCCCCTTCAGGAACTGCCCAAAGGGATACGTTTTTATGCTTTAAAAGATTAAAAGCTTCCTCTACACCCGCCAGCACCCCTTCCCTGCTGCAAAAAATCTCGGCTACAACAGCGGTATTTTCTTTTCCAACCTCAGCAAGCAGTTCTCTGGTACGGACGAAATAAAGGTCGGCTGTACCGCCATTAATTATTTCTTCATGAGTTGCGCTGTGAAATATTCGTTCTTGAGTATTTATTTTGAAATTCTGAACATCCTCTACACTCTTCAACTCTTTCAAAAAGATACCCTCCCTTGAGCGATCTTTAAATAGCCTGTCCATAGATTATAAATCCTTTTATATTTCTTAAAAATATTCTTCATCTTCCCCGAAAATCCTCTAAAAAAATATATAGAAAAGGGTATACCGTTTCCGGTATACCCTGCCACCCTACTGTCCAGGAGAGACGGTTTTTTCAGCTCTTTCAATTGCCTTTTTTACGAGACTGCCGCAGTTTCTGGAAGAAACCTCACCAAAGCCTTCCCTGCGGGCAATTTCACCAACCCCGAGTTCGTCCGCCAGCTCATATTTCAAAGCATCAGACATAACACCCGGCCGTCTTCTTCTCGGCATTGAACCCTCAACCCCTTTAAATTTTTTTCGGATGGCGGTATTATTTTTTACTGTAAATGATAAAATATAACTGAAAAAATTAACCTTTTCCCATTTGGCTTTTCCAGGAGGATTATGGCAGGCAACTAAACAGATCTCTTTGGTAAGGTTTACAGCTTAAACCGTTTTGTCATCGTTTGCAGCTCTTCCGCCAGGTCATTCAGCTCAGTCACGTAGCTGCCGACCTTCTCCAGCACGGCGGTTTGTTCTTCTGTTGACGCCGCTATCTCCTGGGCGGCAGCCGACTGGTCATGTGCCTTTCCGGCTATATCATCAATATACTCGCTTAACTCGGATACCGATTGCAGGATATCATCAAGCCCCTGCTCCACGGACCGCGCTTTTTGATCGCCTCTGGTTACGATTTCACTCACGCTTTCCATTTTTTCTACCGCTTCCCCGATACGCTCCTGAATACCCGAAACCAGCTTAGCAATTTCACCTGCCTCGTTCTCGCTTTGCTCGGCCAGTTTACGTACTTCATCCGCAACCACGGCAAAACTCCTTCCGTGTTCACCGGCGCGGGCGGCTTCAATGGCGGCGTTGAGAGCCAACAAATTGGTCTGACCTGTTATCCCCATTATTGCCTTGATAATCATGTAAATCTTATCGGAAAACTTATCCAGCTCCATGATGGAATTATGTACGTCTTTTACCGCCAGATCGATCTCTTCCATACCCTGGACAGCATCCCTTACCGAGGAAAAGCCTTCACGGGCTACATTTTCACAATCCTTACCCTTTATTGCTCCTTGCTCAGAGGCATGGGCAATTTCCTGGGCTTTATAAGCGATGCTTTCGCTGGTCGTCTGGGCAATCTCTTCCATGGCCATATTGCTCTGCTGCGCCCCGGAAGAGAGTTCCAACGCCGACTCCGCAATTTTTTGTGCGGTAGTACGCAGCGTCTCTACCATTTCTCTTAGGCCGACGAGCATGGCATTAAAACTGGAACCGATCTTCCCGATCTCATCCCCCCGGGTAACATCAACCTCCTGGTTCAGGTTTCCCCCTTCGACCTCCCGCATAACATTAATCATCTGCAAAAGAGGTTTTGTAAGCCCCCGGCTAAACCCAAAAGCAACCCCCAGGGCAATTATTAAACTCAACCCGCCGATGAACAGAAAGCGATTGCGGTTGGCATCTTTAATAGCCGTAAAGGGTGCTTCCGGGACCCCAATATACAGCATACCTATAACCTCATCCTGATTGTCAGTCAAAGGACAGTAGGCTGTGATATAGCTCTCACCATGCTCATAAGCGGCCCCTGAAAAAGACAGGCCTTCACCCAGAACCCGGTCGGCGATATTCTCCGGTGCCCTTCTGCCTACCGCCCTTTTCAACGGTGTCTCTGTTTCACCTGCATTTTTACCGGCCTCGCCTTGCCCATTGGCCTCTTCAGCATCAGCAGCTTCCGCAGTCCCCGTTGTTTTTGTAATTTCTCCCTCTTCGCTTAAAACGCTGGCGGCAATCCCCAGATCATCTAAAAAAATAGCAGCATCCGCATTAAAAGTTTGTGCGAGATAATCCACAAAAGCATCATTGTTGTTCAAAATTTCGCCGCCGAACAGCGAACCTATAATGCGGTTTGAAGCGTCTTTAACCGGGACGGCGGCAACTAAAGCCAAAGCCCTCGCTTCCCCGGCCGTTTCATCCGCCGCCGCGGCTTCGGTATCAACTCGCAGAGTTGCCTTTTCTAACAGCCCTTCTTCTCTTAAAAATTTTTTATCCAGAACTGCCATGCCGGATACAACCTGCCCGTTTAAAGCCCTTTCCGCTATTGGGAGAGCTACAGTTGTCCCCATCCCGGTCTGGGTGCTGTTTACTCTGATCATCGCCCGCTTATTGAAATCCATATAAGTCAAAAAGTCCAGGTCAAAGGAAATATTGTCCAGGTAGAGAGACGTCATGGCAAGCTCAAAATGATCATTGCTGATCTCGGTGACGAAGACATACTTGCTTGCTGCGACATTCACCTGGGTCTCCCGCTCCTTTAACCGGCGCAGTAATATATCTTTGGCAGCCTGTATATCCTTCTCGATCGTTATGCGAGCCTGGCCGCTAATATTTTCATCAATTGAAGACAAGGCCAGGTATCCCGCTGCTAACAAGGGCAAGAGGGCAAATAGAACCAAAATAACGAGAAGTTTAGCTCGAAGGGTTACGGCCATTCGTTTTTGCTTTAACATAAATACAGCCCCTTTCCATAAAGCATACCCGGAGGAAAACTTCCCCGTATTCCAGATCACTATATAATACTTACCCGATTATCTTCTGGTAAATTGTGTTAAAACTTTTTTTTAGCTGGTATTTTTCAGGATTGCTGATGTATTCCGCAGAGCCGATAACCAGGTACCCCCCCGCTTTTAAAGCACCGCTAAAACACTGCAGGAAATAATCCTGTGTCTCCGGTTTAAAGTAAATAAAAACATTGCGGCAGAGGATCAGGTGGCAACCGTAAAGCGGCCTGTCACGCAGCAGATTATGGTGATTAAAAGTTATGGAATTCCGTATTTCCGGTTTGATGCGGAAATCTTCATCCTCCTGAAAAAAATAGCGTTGTATCAGGTCTCGGGGCATTTTATCGAGATACTTGCCCCGATAAGTGCCCCTTTTCGCTTCCTGAAGCGCTTTTTCATCAATATCTGTCCCTACAATCCGGACTCGATGCAGGGCTTTTAAAGTATCAAACAGAATCGCTACGGTATAAGGCTCTGCCCCGAATGAACAACCGGCGCTCCATATTGTCAGTTCATGATTAAAGTTTTTCAAAAGCTCAGGAAAAACCTCATCTTTCAGCCTTGCGTATACAATTTGATCGCGAAAAAACTCCGAGGTGTTTATCGTTAAGTAATTTAGAAAGAATTGCATTGCAGGTGGGTCTTTTACCAGGTAATTATAAAAATGCTGGAAACCGGGCTTATTTTCCCGCTCCATTAGCTGCCTGATACGCCTCTCCATCTGCTTGTCCTTGTAGCGATCAAGTTCAAGGCCGGTTTTATTATAAAAAGCCGCTTTAAATTTTGCATAATTCCAGGCATGCCGCTCCATGCAAAACGCCCTCCTTATTCCTGGCGTAATAACAGCTCAATGGTGTTTGCTATCTGCTCAAGAGGCACTATCTTATCCGCCAGTCCCCTTTGTATTACCGCTTGCGGCATACTCGGGATCACAGCAGTGGCGGGATCCTGAACGATTGTCCTGCCGCCTTTTTCCTTGATCATGGCCATGCCGTCGCTGCCGTCCCTACCCATTCCTGTCAGGATAATTCCTACTACTGACGGTCCATATGCCTCAGCGAGGGATTCCATCATGACATCCGCTGAAGGCCGGACGTGATTTACAGGTGCGTCTTCACTGAGGGAAACAACCCCTCTTTTTTCCGCAAGAAGGTGAAATCCCCCGGGAGCCAGGTAAGCCTGGCTTTCCATGATCCTCTCTCCATGAGCAGCTTCTTTCACTTTTACCGGGCAGACTTTATCCAGCCTTTCCGCCAGGGAACGTGTAAAACCCGGGGGCATATGCTGCGTGATGAAAGCAGTAGCCGGCAAATCTGCCGGCAGGCCCTTCAACACCATTTCCAGGGAACGGGGGCCGCCGGTAGAAGCCCCTATAGCCACAATAAAGCGGGCAGCATGCATAGGGGAAAGGGGAGGTGAAGGTGAAGCATCCTTCCGGCGTAGTGAAAGACTGCTTTTTTTTTCAACAGATACGGTGTAAGACTGCCTGTGATCCAGGTGTGCCCGCGCCGCATGTGTGATCTTCAGAGGCAACTCGTGTTTAAACTCCCGGGTAAAATCATCCGTAAACTGGGAAGGCTTTGCTACGAAATCCACCGCCCCCAGGGCGAGGGTTTCAACCGTTATTTCGCTTTCCTGCCGTGTAAAACTGCTGACCATAATTACAGGCAGGGGGTTTTCTTGCATAATTCTCTTCAGTGTCTCTACCCCGTTTAAACGTGGCATCTCCACGTCCAGGGTGACCACATCCGGTTTATACTTTTTTATTTTGAGCAGAGCGTCCTCTCCATCGCGGGCAGTAGCTACAAGCTCCAGACCGCTGTTGCCGGCAATTATATCTCCAAGAAAAATGCGCATAAAAGCGGAATCATCAGCAATCAATACTTTCACTTTTCTGCGTTCCATATTTGACCTCCCTGCAGTATAAAACCATCCTAAAGAATCTTTTCACTTCCACCGACCATTGTTATCGCTACCCTTCCGGTGTTAACATCAAAACGCATGGTGCGCCCCCGGCAGCCTCCAACGTCTTCTCCCCTGAGGGGAATCTTATATTTATTTAAAAAATATCTCACTGCCTCGACATTTTTCTCCCCGATGCTGGAACCCATCCTCTGGAAGGCAAAGAGCTGTCCTCCTCCGGCTATTTTTGCTTTGAGCAAAAGCTTTTTTGCACCGGCTTTGCCCATTTTTTCCGTTAACAGGGGAATGGCGGTATCGGCAAACTTTGCAGGGTTAAAGGAATTTAACCTGTTTTGGAACTGAGCGCTGTCCGGCAATAATATATGCGCCAGACCTCCTACTTTGTTTTCCGGATCATAGATGGCAATGCCCACGCAAGAACCCAACCCTACCGTAACCAAAAACCCCTCACCCTTAAGAATAGCCATATCGGAAATTTTTACCTTGATCATATACGTTTCCTCTTTCACCTTATATACCCAGCAGAGTAAAAATTGTATTTAAAGCTCTGGCGTCGGGGAGTATTAGAATATGGCCTTCAATCCGCTTTTCCATAGATTTTAACGATGTTTTTATGAGAACAACCTCGTCCTCCAGCACGCATTGCTCGACTATAACGGTGGAGATGATCGCCCCGGACATATCCACGGCTATCTCCGGCGGATTTGGGATTAACTGTAAATCGGTCATAAAAGAAAGGGCATTCAAGTATGCATTAGTCATAATATTGCCTATCTCTATCAATACTGAGATACCCATTGGATCATTTAACCCGTCCAACCCCGGCACGAGCGCCGAGATCAGATTAGCACTGCTATCCAGGGAAAGGACAAAAAGAACGGTCAAATCAACATCTCCATGCGCTTCGATATAAACACCTGCCACAGGAAGCTCCGCCCCGCCCAGCAGTTCCGGGACATCCTGCAGGAAAACAAAATCGGCAGAAGGAACATCCATGCTGATTTTTTCTTCATTCAGCATTTGCGAAAGCGAGGTAACAGCGTTGCCGACTCCTATATTGGCCAGTTCTTTTAATGCATCGAGTTTCTTTTTATTGTTCTGCTGTTCTAGCAAAAGTCTTCACTCCACTCTTTTCATAACAAACAAATAAAGAAAGGAAGATTAACCCCCAACTTTTTGCAAGGCTTCCACAATGCGGTCCGGTTGAAAAGGTTTTACAATAAAATCTTTCGCCCCAGAATTTAATGCATCGATAACCAGAGCTTTCTGTCCCATGGCGCTCACCACGATGATCCTGGCATCGGGGTCCTTTTGCATTATCCTTTTAATTGCTTCAATACCGTCCATTTTCGGCATCGTTATATCCATGGTCACCAGATCAGGGTTTACACTCGAATACATTTCTACCGCCTGAAGCCCGTCTTCCGCTTCTCCAACCACCTCAAAACCGTTCTTTTCCAGAACGTTGCGTAAAGTCATACGCATAAAAGCCGTATCATCGGTTATTAAGATTCGTTTTCCCATACTCAAAACCTCCCCTCTTCAAGCAACCCGGCCACATCGAGGATAAGAGTAACCCTGCCGTCTCCCAGTACCGTAGCTCCTGCAATACCTTTAATATCGTTCACAAATTTACTCAAAGATTTAATCACTACCTCCTGCTGGCCCAGAAGTTTATCGACGATAAAGCCTGCTTTCTTATCTCCGGCCTGAACTACTACCACCGGGTAAAGATCCTGTTCCTCAAACCGCCCCATGCCCAGTATTTCTTTTAAGCAGCCGAGAGGCAGAACCTCTTCCCTTAGGGCAATAACCTTATCGCCCTGGATTGTCTTGATGTCGCACGGTTCTATATAAAGGTTTTCTCGAATAGCCTCAATGGGTATAGCGTAAACCTCCTGCGCGGATTCAACCATCAGCGTTCTAATAATGGCCAGGGTCAGCGGAAGCCTGAGCATAAACCTGCAGCCCCTCCCCGGTTGGCTCTTTACTTCTACAGTGCCGTTAATGGCCTCAATGGAGGCCTTAACCGCATCCATCCCCACCCCCCGGCCGGAGATATCGGTCACTTCCCGGGAGGTACTAAAACCATTCTTGAAAATAAGGCGGAGGGACTCTTCAAACCCTAGCTTATCCATCTCTTCCGGTGTAATTATTTTCTTCTCCAGCGCTTTTGCCTTGATAGCCTCAGGATCAATGCCTCTCCCGTCATCCTCCACGCTGACCACTACATGACTTCCTTCATGATGGGCTTCCAAATAAATTTTGCCCACAGGTCCTTTGCCATTACTAATTCTTTCTTCACTGTCTTCCAACCCGTGATCGACTGCGTTGCGGAGCAGGTGAACCAGAGGATCGCCGATCAGGTTGACAAGAGTACGGTCAAGTTCCGTCTCTTCCCCGGATATAATAAGCTCTATTTCCTTTTCTTTTTCAACGCTCAAATCGCGAACCATACGGGGGAAACGATCGAAAACCTGCTTGATCGGTACCATTCTGAGAACCATCACAGCACTCTGCAGCTCCGCCGTAATTCTCTCCAGCTGTTCAAGAGAATCCTCCAGGAGTTCATCGCCTATTTTCTTTCCCAGTTCAATTACGCGGGTACGGTTAATGATCAACTCCCCCACCAGATTAACCAGGTTATCCAGCTTGGCTGTTTCCACGCGGATAGTTTTTTCAGTAGAACGGGAAGACGAAGACCTGGCCTTTTTTATTACCTGAGAAATATCTTCCGGAGAAGCACCGCTTTCCTTTAGAGCAAGAGCTGTACTCCCGGCCTGTAAAGATAATGCCGCTTCTTCGTTCACAGTCTCTTGCTGCATAACGGACGTTTTCCGGCTGGGAGCACCGTCCCGGGCAATTTCACCAATCTTTTGCCCCTTTAGCGCCTCTATTTCAATTATCCCCACGCTTTCGACCTCGGCGATTCTCTCCAGTGATTCCTCGAGAGCTGCAATATCAGGCTTTCCAATAATTAATAAGAATATCTCCCGGTCAAATGTCTCTTCTTCCAATTCATGTATGGAAGGAAGGGTTTTGATAACCTCCCCTTGCTTCTCGATATTCTTCAACACCAAGAAGGCGCGAACGGATTTTAAAAGCGAGCCCTGGCGCAGGCAGATATAAACCTGATAAATTCTCTCTCCTCTGGAAACTGCATCTTTAAGCATTTCTTTTTCAAATTCATTTACCAGTCCTTCCCAGGCGATTTGTCCCTCTCCGGCGGTACCCTTTTCTGTTTCCGGCTCATCCTCCATCTCCGCCGGCGGCAAACCTTT
Source organism: uncultured Desulfovibrionaceae bacterium (assembly GCA_964597455.1). Lineage (GTDB taxonomy): Bacteria > Bacillota > Dethiobacteria > DTU022 > UBA8154 > DUQX01. The sequence goes on along the minus strand of CAZQXY010000056.1, from coordinate 1,299 downwards.
ATGCACCCCCCCCCGCTTACCTCGATCCTGAAGTTTTTTCTCCATTGCTTTTGCTTCTGCGCTAAAATTATCCTGGTTTTCCAGATTATCTACCAGGAGCTGCACCAAATCTACAGCATCGAAAAGCAGGCCGGCAAACTCTTTTTCAACGGTTGCCTCCCCTGAACGCAGTTGATCAAGCATACCTTCCATCTCATGGGTCAGCCCTGATATAAGGTCATATCCCATTGTTCCCGCCATACCTTTCAGGCTATGGGCAGCACGAAACATCTCCGTCAAATGTTCTCCCGAGGGGCTCTTTTCCATTTCCAGGAGACAGCGGTTAAGATTATGCAAATATTCATTGGCTTCTGCCAGGAACAGGTCCCTGTATTCTTCCATTCTCTAATCTCCTTTCTGCATGGTCACAGAAAAATACCAGCTGCTTAGACGAAACCACTGAAAAACTATGTTCTTGGCTAGCTATGCTTAAATCATTTTGATAAAAGTTCAATGTTATCAGTAGTCTAAAGATCCTTCACTAACGCTCAGGATGACAATTCAGGGCTTTTTCAGTGGTCTCGCTCAGACCCCTGCGTTTTCTCCAAGGGTTACCTCTTCCAGGGCTATTTTTTCTTCCGTTGTCAGTATCCTGTCCAGATCAAGGACAATCAGCAAACGGTCGGATATTTTCCCCACCCCTTTAATGAGGTCGGTACGGGTCCCCGCCACTTTCGCTGGAGGCGGTTGTATAACCTCGGAAGAAAGGCGCATTACTTCTGTAACGGAATCTACAATCAAACCCACATTGCTGTCTTGAATTTCCACGATAATAATCCTGGTTTGATCATTCCTTTCCCCGGACAAAAGTTCAAAACGTCGCCGCAGATCAACAACAGGGATTATCTCCCCCCTTAAATTGATTATCCCCTCGATAAAATGTGCCGACTGGGGCAGAGGCGTCACCTGCGTCATCTTCAACACTTCCCGAACCTGATGAATATCTACGGCAAATTCTTCATTTTCGAGCTTAAAAGCAACCATCTGAACTTCGAATACAGTATCCTTATTGTCTGCCATAAAAATCATTCACTCCCTTTAATCAGATCCCGAACGAATCATTTCGGTTATTTTGATGCCAAATTGTCCGTTAACCAGAACCACCTCCCCCCTGCCCACCAGCCTCTCATTTACAAAAAGATCCAGGGGATCTCCCAACTGGTGTTCGAGGGGAACTATTTCTCCAGGATACATAGAAAAAATTTCACGTAAAGAAAGCTTCTTCTTGCCAAAAACCGCAATAATCTCCAGCGGTATATC
>CAZQXY010000055.1:0-10119 GCA_964597455.1 uncultured Desulfovibrionaceae bacterium | reverse complement strand
TCAGCAGCTTTGCGGTGGGTGTGTGCTTCGGATCGGTCATGATTGGTGTGGTGGGCAACGGAAAGAATTATTCGACACTTACCATCTCTGAGTATACCGGGCTCTCCAAGTACCTTCAGTCCATCGCCGGCAAGTATTATTCCAGAATTTTGATTACCGGGAGCTATGCGGATCTTGTAGATGACTTTTCCAAGCGGTTCAGCAGCCGCTGTATCGGATATATCTACTTAACCAAGCTCAAGAAATATGAGAAACTTTATGATATTTATAACGGCGATACTCTTGAGGTAAGGAATAAAAAACGTAAAACCAGGCTGATGTTCGAAAAGGGCGTGGAACTGTTTGCGGAAAAGAAATACGACCAGGCGCGCCTGTACTTTGTGGAGGTACTAAAGGCTGACAGGCAGGATCTGGCGGCCAAGGAATATGTCTATCTTTGCGACAAATGCGCAAGTGGTGAAGCCGGTTTCAGCCAGAGGACGTACCTGGAAATGTGGTAATCAGCGAAGCTGAATGGGGAGGAGGGATTTTCAAATGCCGACAACACTGCGGGAGATATTGGAAACAAAAGGGGTTAGCCTTCAGGACACCATTTATTGCAGAGCTGCGGACACAATATCCGATTTTCCCATGAACATCGGAGATTTTTTCAAGCTGACTAAGGACGGCACGGGTGTAAGCGATTTTGAGCTTTTGAACAGGCTGTACTGTCTTGCCGAGGGCAGGAAGAAAACCGAGGAATACCAGGCCGTATGCGCGGAGTCGCAGCGAGTTAATGCCCGTCTCAGGGAAATGAAGGGTATAGGTAACAACGGCGATGAACTTATTACTGAGAAATTAAGCTTGCGAAGAAGTAAAAAAAGGCTGAACGCGGAAAAAACAGCACTTGAGGAGCGGTATTTTGCGCAATCCATCGAGGAAATCAAAAAAGAATGTGATTTCGGTCTGGCATTTCTCGAATACAAGAATGCTTTTTACTGCTCAAATTTTGACGAAATAGCTGCAGTGCTCCCCCAGGTCGAAGCTGTGGATACCCCTGAGCTGAGGGAAATGCCTCTGTTTGTCCGCGGCATACGTGATTTGTCCCAAGCCGTAAAAAGAGCTGTGCCACTGGGTATAGTTGGCGGGCCTTGCCTCTTCGGAGCTCACGAGGTTATCATCGATATCCATCACAAGGACGGCGGGGTAGTCCAGTTTGATTTCAGCACCGGCCGCAAATACGATGAGCATAATCTGCTCACAGACTGTGACATGGAGTCTTTTTTAAGTACCGGTTATAAGAATATCATCCGGTTGGGGCTTAAGAACAATAAGAGTGGCGTGACATATCAGGAATATTTGAGTATGCAATATCTTTTTGAGTTTGCACTGGTATTGGGTGCGAAAGTTGTTATCCCCATACCTGATATGTCTTATATGAAATTTTTTAAGGGTGTAACGGAACTGGTTGCCGACGAGGTTAGGGAACCGGCTTTAAAGGTTTTTGAAAAAATATCCCATGACATTGCCGATCTGTATTTAAAGGTTATTGATGATCTGCAATCGCGGTATCCTGAGGTGGAATGTCAGGTGCTTCACAGCCGTGACCCCGGCCTTTGCGACCTGTTCTATGATAAACGGGAGCATTATATCCACAAGCTTTTCCGCATGGGCCAGGTTACCGTTAACAAGGAAAGAACAGACGCTATTATCGATTACATTACCATGTTGGCACTTCCTTATTATTTTTATGGGACCCGTAATGTTTTGCAGATTGACAGTGTTGATGAAGCAGACTCCATGCGAAAGTGTCTGAAGATACATAGCCCTGAGGTTACCTTTCACAGCATACTTTTCCCTGAATACCTGAGCATGGATGGAGTCCATACGGTTTATTATGCTCCGCTCGAATTTAAAGACTACATTAACTCCGGAGGATAACATGCTCTTTATACAGAAGTTATGGAATTGGTTCAATCGCAAGCGCCTGGATGCAGTTGACGCAGTACTCATCATTGTGCTAATTGCCGGTGCAGTTTTTGGTTACGCGAATATGCATAGATACGATTTCAGTCTCGATAAGGCCCTTAATCTGTCCAATCCATGGCAGGTAAAGACTGATAACAGCGGTAACAGCTATGTGGTCGATAAAGAGAGATCGCGAGTCGTGGTTATTGACCAAAACCGCCAGGTTTCCCGCATCATAAACGGTTACGCCCCCAAAGGCGACACCTTTTATTTTCCCGATAATATCTATGTAGACGATAAGGGCGGAATATACATCCACGATATCTGGTGGAGCCTTACGGGTTTTTCCCTGGACGGGGAATGTATCATGTACTACACTCCCGATGGTGAATTCGACAGATATGTTTATGAGGTCTATTACGACGATCTTTACTGCGATAAGCACCGGATTTTTGCCATGACTGAATACGATGGTTTTATTTATTTTATTGCGGCGGATGAACAGGGCTTTGCTCTGAATTCCATATCCCTGTCTGACGGCGAGGTTTCAGAGCTGGCTTTTTACCCTTCGGAGGACGCCATAACGCTTATACAGGACTTTGCAATAGACCCCTCCTCTAAAGTGGCCTATGCAGTAGACAAGCGCGGCATGCTCCTTAAGGCTGAAGATGGCGTAGTTACGCAACTGCAGGACGTATACCAAAATGCTGGTGAAAATGAGAAGATCGCCCTGTATCGTGCGGCAGTGGATGACCGGGGAAACGTATATGTGACGGATATTGCATCGGACCAGCTTTTCTGCTTCTCGAGGGAGAACGGCTATGAATATTCCAAGGTCATTGACGGTTCCGCCATTTGGAACGTTGCTGCCAACAACGAAACCGGCATGATCAGTTTTGTCAGAGACGGGCAGATATATGTTATGGATTCCTCGGGGGAGGTTATTTTCAAGGGCAGCGAATTTCAAAAGAGCAGGGAAGTACTTACCCAGGAGGGATTATTTTATCTTCTGCTGTTTTTCTCCGCTCTGGCCGCACTCTATATGTTTTTGCGTATACTGTCAGTTGCTATCACCTTTAAATATAGCGAAACCGGGCGTACCGGCGCCCTGATCGCTACTTCTATACTCATAGTTACGGCAATCATTGTCAGCCAGCTGATGAGTGACTTCCGAACGATATATCAGGACGAGATCCTTAGCAAACTGGAAATGTCGGCGCAGATCGTCAGCAACACCACCGATATCGAAGCTCTAAAAGCCATTAATACCCCAAGAGATTACATGAACAGTGATTACAAAAAACTCCTCCGTTCCGTCACCAGCACTATTGATAAAAATTACTCCTACAGTGATGATATGTACTGCAATATTCTCGAATGTGAAGGCGATGCGGCTTACGCGATTGCATATATAGACAACTCTATCGGAGCATATTTTCCCCTGGCTGATGCCGAAGCTGATGAGGTACGCCGGATATACGATACCGGCGAGGTTCTGCTAAGCAGCACCGTTAGTGAGACGGGGTCCTACATCTACGTTAAGGCACCCATTCACGATAACGATGGCCAGGTGATCGGAGTAGTTGAGGTCGGCACCCTCTCAGAAGTGCTTGATAGCAGTGTCAACCAAATGCTCCGTGCAATAGCCATCCCTTTGCTCATGATCATCCTTGTAATCCTGTTTGTCTTCAGCGAGATTTTCTCGTTCTTTGATCTGCGCAGTAAATATCAAGCGGAGGTTCAGAAAGAACGGCAAGCTATTCCTCTGCATGTTGTACGTTTGTTGGTCTGTATCACCTTTGTTGCGTTCAACATGGCCACCTCTTTCCTGCCGGTATATATATTGAAGTTCGTGGGTGAGGGCAATGGCATCCCCAGAGAGCTGGCCGGTTCTATCCCTATGTCGGTCAACCTCATCTTTTTGGCCATAACCTCACTGTTTTGCGCACGGCTGCTGAACAACTTTGGTTTTAGAAAAGTGGCGGTATTCAGCGGGTGTTTAGCCTTATGCGGCGATTTAATCCTGGCCCTTTCCCAAAACTATACCATGGTCGTTGTGGGGCTCGTTTTCAATGGCATCGGTGTCGGCGTGATCACCAATGCTATCCACATGTTTTTAGCTTCATCCCAATATGGTGTTGACAAGGAGAGCGATTATGGATTTTCCATCTTCAACGCGGCGAGTCTTTCCGGAATCAGCTGTGGTATGATGTTTGGCGCAGCCCTGGCTGAAACCCTGGGCCAGAGCAATGTCTTCCTCATCTCCACCGGTGTATGGCTGATAATCGTACTTGTTTCCCTCTTCCTTGGCGGCAGCATAACTCTGGACCGGGAAAAGGTGGGAGCAGAGGAGCGCGGTTCCATGCCCCTCGGGCAGTTTATATTAAATAAGAATGTCCTGGGTTTCATGGTTCTTGTTCAGGTTCCCTATATAGTAATAAGTGCCTTCACTTATTACTACGTCCCGATTTATGCCAATGGACAGGGGCTTGGTGAAACTGAGTCGTGTATGCTGATTATGATCAGTTCGCTCTGCAGTGTATTTCTCAGTGTTGGGTTAACTAACTACCTGAGCAATAAGATTAAAGACAATACTATTTACCTGTCGAGTATGATCACATATGTTGCTCTGCTCATCTTCGCATTTCATATGACCGTTCCGATGCTGATTGTTGCCCTGATTATGATTGGTATTGCCAACAGCTTTGGAACACCTTCCAGAGTGAGCTACTTTGTAAATAGTGAGGAAGCAAATGCTTACGGAAAGAATAGCGCCATGGGTATCTACAACTTTGTAGATAACATAGGGGAATCAGCAGGTCCCATGATTCTGGCGAGCATAGTCCCGGTCGGCTTTCTAGCCGGTATAGCTAAGCTGATAATTGCTTTTGCCAGCATGAACGGTTTGTTTGCACTGAGCCGTCTAGGATCTAAGAAAAGCAAAAAGATCACCAGGGGTGTAGGCAATAACCTATCAGGGAGGAGTATCGATGGCAGAGGTCAGGCAAAGGAAACTAAGCACTAAGATAATTGTATGCTGTGTTGTTTTCACCACTGTTCTGAGCATTGTAATAGGCTGGCTGGGTTACAAAATATATAGCGATAGCCTTTTAGAGCGATATCAGGTGTATGTGGATTCAGTGATCAAGATTGCAGCCAGCGATATCGACGGAAATGATATGCGCGCCTGCATTGATACGCTACAGGAGTCAGAAGGTTTTAAAAAAACGCAGATGGCCCTGAATACGGTTAAAGAAAAATCCGAGATGGAATATGTCTATATGGTCTATTTCCCCAGCGCTGAAGATCCGAATCTCATGGCCTATGTTCTTAACGCCTATACGGAAAGGGAGTTTCGGGAAGAAGCGGAAACGATAAATTCTCTTGGCGACCTTTGCGGTGAAGGTGACTTTGACGAGGCAATGACCTCCCTTTTCTACAACTGTCAAAAGGATAACGGCAGCAAAACGCAGACCCGCTTCCATATTAATGTTAGCGAATACGGCTATATGATGACCGGTTATTTGCCGGTGATGGACTCTGACGGAAACGGTGTATGCGTTCTGGCGATGGATGTTTCAATGAACCAGATTCATGAAAATATGCGTTCATATCTTATTACAGTTGCGCTGGGTACTCTCGGCCTCTTAGCGGTGTTTCTCTTTGTATTTATAACCATTATGAACCGCTCCGTTATTTTACCTATTAAGTCCATTGCTGAGAGTGCTCAGAACTTTGTTCAGCAGAGCTATAAGGCCGAAGAGCCGTCACAGCTTTCCTTCAGGGAGGTTTCTGTCGGCACCAGGGATGAAATCGAACTGCTTGCCAACAGTCTAAACCATATGACCCGTGAGATAAAAGACTACATGGTTAACCTTGCAACCATGTCAGCTGAAAGGGAGCGAATCGAAACAGAGCTGGACATGGCCAATCAAATCCAAAATAATATATTTCCTACGGTTTTCCCGGCTTTCCCCAACCGATCGGAGTTTGATATCTATGCTGCCAGAACCTCTATGGCTGGAGACGGAAATTTTTACGACTTCTTCCTTATAGATAGGAACCATCTCTGTATCGTGGTGGGCAAAGCCTCGGGCAAAGGTATCCCCGCGATACTATTTGCGGTACTGGCCGTGGCGAATATTCGAAGCTTTGCCCGCCTGGGCTATCAGCCCTACAGGATAGTATTGGAGACCAATAATCAGCTCAGCCAGAACAATACCGAGGGTTTAACCGTCTCTGTATTTGTAGGTGTGATAGACCTCAAAACCGGTGATATGGATTATATTAATGCAGGCATGCCTGACACTATCGTCAAGTGTGCAGGCACTAGCTTTGAGGAAGTAAGCGAGGTCAAGAGCTTTATTCTGGCTAATATGGAAAACGTGAATTTCCAGCAAAATCACATCAATTTCATGCAGGGCGATATGATGATGCTCTATACTTCCGGCGTATCCGAAACCAAGAATCAATATGGTGACGAATTTTCGGAGCCCTATGTTGCCATCCAGCTAAATGAGATTATAAAACGTGAATATGAGCTGGATAAAATACTGGAAGCCATGAATGATTCGTTGATTGAATTTAAGGGAGGTTCCGATGACACATCCAGCGGTGTAATGCTAATATTCCGCTTTTTTGGCTAGATATTTCACCGGCATAAAACCTATGTCTTGCTTTCTCGTGAAACGGATTTAATGGATACATTTATCAACAGGGGTAGGGGCGGTTCTCTGATATTTATATACGGGGAGGTCGTATTATGCTGCATAGGTTTCATCTACGCACAAAAGAAAGGTCCCAAATGATTGATATAACAGAACAGGTGCACAGCATCCTACGGCAGGCAGGAGCACTTGAAGGGCTTGTTATTGTCTACTGTCCCCATACGACGGCTGGTATCACGATTAATGAAGGGGCTGATCCCGATGTTGTACGGGACATCCTTCAGCATCTGAATGAGCTATTTCCATGGGATCATCCTCAATACCGGCACGGTGAGGGCAACTCAGCAGCACATCTGAAAGCGAGCATGATCGGAACATCGCAGTCGATTCCTTTTGTAGAAGGGAATATGGTCTTAGGCACCTGGCAGTCAATCTTTTTTTGTGAGTTTGACGGCCCCCGCCAGCGGACATTTTTTGTTAAGGTAGTCTTGTAGGCACAGTTTAATGAAGTATAGTTCTGGATTCTAAGGCTATTGGTCAAGTTATAAATTGGCAGCAGTTAATTAATTCTAGTAGAATAATCAAATGCGGCATTATTTTTCCCGATTTTTTCAAGCTTTTTAAGGGGTGAAAACAAGTGAAGGGGTTTTTACGAAGGTATTTGTATTTCATATTGGCAGGTATAACATATTTGACTATTCATGAAGGAGTTCATATTATTCAAGCAAAAATATTGGGTATCTATAAAGGTATTCGTGTGCTTCCGCTGGGCATTGAGGTTTTGATTGTTCAGCCTCTTACAATTAAAGGCTTCGCTCTTGCAGCTTTTTCCGGCCTTAGCAGCGTGGTGACGGTAGTAATTGGTTATATCTTATTTATTTTTTCTCCCCGGATTTTGAGATTAAAGCAACAGCCGGTAAAAAACTATTTATATTACGTTACATTTATTTTTCTGTTACTTGACCCTCTTTACATATCATTGTTATCTTCCTATGTAGGCGGGGATATTAATGGTATTGTCGCAGGGCTGAATTTACCTTATTTGGTAATCAGGGGCATTTATTTCGCCGCCTTAGTTTTTAACGTTTACCTGTTATATAAGAAGCTTTATCCTGCTTATGTGATAAAACAGTGATACTTGCTGTTAGTGCCATTCAGTGGAAAACGCGGGGGCACGGCCCTATTATATGCCTGGATTATAGCCCTTACCCGGATTATACCCTGGGTTTCTTATGCAGACAGGAGTTTGGCGTACATCTTGAATACAATACATTTGTTAGAAATGAAACTGGTGCTATTTTTAATTATTGCAGTTCTGCGGCCTCTTTTTTTTAATTATGGTCTGGGTTAAGCCTTGTTGTTTTTGGGTAAGATAAAATATCTTCATATTACCCTGCAGGAGGAAAAAACGGTGACAGAAGAAAAAAATATTTCCCCGGAAATTAGAAAAAGGTATGAAATCCTCTGGATGGACTGGGGTGAAGAAGCATTCAAGAAGGCAGCAAAAGAGGATAAACCGATTCTCTTATCTATCAGCGGATCCTGGTGCCACTGGTGCCATGTGATGGATAATACCACGTATAGCGATAAGCAGGTTACCCAGACCATCAACAGGGATTTTGTTCCCATCAGGGTGGATACCGACCGCAGGCCGGATATAAATGCGCGCTATAACCTTGGGGGTTGGCCGACAACAGCTTTTTTGACTCCTGAAGGACACATTATTACCGGTGGTACTTATATACCGCCGGAGAAAATGCTCGAATCCATGGAGGAAGTTACTGAACTTTATCAGGAAGACCCTGAAAGAATAAAAGGGGAAGCTCGAAGAAGAGACCGCGAAATATCCAGGGCAGAAGGAAATTTTCAAAGAAAGAGAAAAGCAACCGTGGCCAGAGGGGAAGGAGCTTTGGAGACGGAAACTTTTGCTGATCTGCTGGGTTTTGCAGCGGATAAGGTTAAGGAACAGTACGATGAGGAATACGGCGGGTTTGGCAGTTTTCCTAAATTTCCTATGTTTGAGGCGCTGGAGCTGGCCCAGGTGGCCTATCTTTACCAGGAAGGCAAGGACTGGAAAAAAATTTTTGAGCACACCCTGCGTTCCATGTACTACGGCGGCATTTATGACCTCGAAGAAGGAGGCTTTTTCCGGTACAGCACTACCAGAGACTGGAGCATACCCCATTATGAAAAAATGCTCGAGGATAATGCCCGTATGCTGTCCTTATTACTCACATCCAGCAAGTTGACGAGGGATGAATTTTTTGCCGCTGCCGCCCGGGATGTATTGCGTTACCTGGAAAACAACCTTTACCTTCCCGAAAGGGACGGATGGGCAGGCTCCCAGGATGCCGATGAAGAGTACTATTCTTTACCGTTAGATGCAAGGCAGCAGAGGGAAAAGCCGCGGATTGACCGAACGATTTATGTCAGCTGGAATGCCCTGCTGGTGCGCTCGCTTTTAAAAGCCGCGGTTATTCTGGCCGAACCGCACTGGTATGATCTCGCCATGAGGACATTAAATATGCTGGAAGAACGCTGTTTCAGGCGGGGCCTGGGGATGGCGCACTACCTGGCTGAAGGAGAAAACGAAGCTCAGATATGGGGGCTGCTCGAGGATCAGGCAGCCATGGGGTTGTCTTTGACGGCAGCTTACCAGCACAGCGGGGACAGAAAATGGCTCGATATGGCCAGGGAACTGGCTAAATTTTGCCTGGAGAAATTAGCACAAGGAGAGGGCGCTTTTAGAGACAGGCCTGTGAGGGAAGAAGAGCCGGGGAAACTGGTCCGGCCGCTCTATGATATCGAAAATAATTCACTCTGCGTAAACTGGTTTGTTGAGATGGCTTCCTTGACCGGCGAGGAGGCTTACCTGGAAAAAGCTGCCGATATAATACATGCTTTTATGGATGGATATCGCAGCCACTTTCTCTTTAGCGCGGGGCTGGCCCTGGCAGCGCTCGGAGTCAGGGAGCGTGGTGCGGTGATCGATGTGGTGGGGCCCCACGACGATCCCGGGCTTTTGCCGCTGCACAGCACAGCATTGGCGGCATTTGTGCCTCCAAAAGTTGTCAGGTTGCTTGATCCCGGAAAGGCAGCGGAGATTGGCCGGGAAGAATATGCCGGTGTTGAGAGGGCCAGCGCCTTTGCCTGCATGGGCAGGCACTGTTTTGAACCGGCAACCGATCCCGGACAGCTGGAGGGGGTAATTGGCAAGATGGTTAAGGAGCGGCGCGCCCACGTTCTTTTCACGGTGAAGGAACCGACAGGGGTGTGAATCGGTTTAGTATTCGAGACTATTGAGTATACTCAGTTCCGGTATGTGTTCCGACATTAGATCAAAATCACGATCATTGTGCAGTAGCAATAAATTATTTTCTATTGCTGTAAGGGCAATCAGCATATCTATAGTGCTGTGCGTGGTAATTCCTTTACGGCGCAGGGTATAATACAGCAAAGCAGCTTTTTCATAAGTTGCGGCCTCTTGTTTAAGAAAGTAAATTTG
>CAZQXY010000054.1:0-10195 GCA_964597455.1 uncultured Desulfovibrionaceae bacterium | reverse complement strand
AACCAGGTACGTTTTCCTCCAGGCAGGTCTAAGGTTTCTTTATAGGAAATTGGAGACGCAGATTGGAGGCACTTGCTGTAGTTTAAGACAATATGGCTTCCTAATGATTTACCCACAAGTTCCTGCGGTGTTTTCCCTCTTATATTCTCAGCAGAAATCCCGGTTAATTTTTTGTGTGCCTGGTTAGTCCTAATATACCTGAACGTATTTGGGTTAACCACTTCAACCAGGAACATGGCATTCTGCGTCCCCTGAAAAACTTTTTCATATTCAGCGGATATATTTCTTAGGTTTCTTTCCACCTGTTTGCGCTCTGTAATATCAGCTCCTAAGGCGATAGAACCAATAGTTATTCCATTTTCAATGAGGCTATTAGAGTACCATAATATTGTACGATACTGCCCGTCTTTTCTTCTAATCTGCGTTTCGAAGTTTTTTACCCTGTCACCTTTATAAATTATTTCGTTAGCTCTTTTTACGATTGCATCATTATAATCAGGGTTGGGGTAAACCCATTCCCAAATCTTGTCATGACCTACTACTTCTGCTGCTGTATAACCACTAATCTGCTCGGCTGCTTTGTTCCACATAACCACATTACCATGCTCATCTAAAATATTAATCCAAACAACAGCCGTTTTTAGCATCTCTTCTTGGAATCCAAGTAACTTTGTAAGTTTACTCTTCTGCATTTGGAGTTCTTCTTGAAGATGATCATGCTCCGTAATATCGCGAAAAATGGTCACAAAATATCCGGGTTTATCGCTATAAGCAGTGATAGCGTACATTTGCCTGGACAACTCAAAGTATTGGTTAAACCGGATGCTTTCTCCTCTAGCTGCAACCCGGCTATAAGTCGCAATCCAGTTAAATTTTGATTCCTTAATATCAGGATGAACCTCAGTAACTCTTTTGCCGATAATATTTTCTTTTTGTAGTCCAGTTATCATTTCAAAGGCGGGATTAACATCTAAGAAAACGTAATCCTCAGGGTTTCCATTGCTATCAAAAATCATCTGGTGATACGCAAAAGCATCAGGCATGTTTTCAATTAAGACCCGGTATTTGCTTGGCATAAGACGCCCCCCTGATAAAAAGTTTTTTTTCTAAACTAAACACATAAATTGCACAAACATTCGGAAATTCCTTTGACGAAAGTTGCATCTTTATGTCGAATAGCAAAAAATATGGCAGTTTACCGGGTGTTGACCGTATGTGCGGGGGCTAATGAGACCCCCATCATTCCAAATGTTTAAAATTCCAACTGATGTGGCAGTCTTGAATTTCCAGACAAACTATTTCGGAAATGAATACTTCGTTGGAAAAGGAGGTGACACCAGCTGCTTCACTGCGAGCAGTTTTTTTATGTCTAATAGTGTGATTAACACCGAAGGCATATATGATTTGAGCGGGTTTTCAGGATTTTTCACTGCATTTAAAAACCCCCGCAACCTTCGTGGTTGCGGGGGTTTGTCGGTGTTTCCGCTGGTGGGGCTGCAGGGATTTGAACCCTGGACCTCTTGAATGTGAGTCAAGCGCTCTCCCCCTGAGCTACAGCCCCATGTAAAAAACATGTAAAAAAACTGATGGTCTTTAAAACATCGGTCAATGATGGTGCTGACGGCACTCGACTTCGACGTTTAACCCGGAAAGCCAAGCTTAAAAACATCAATCAATAATGTGCCATGATCACCATGATGCTCTATTATGCACCATCAGCAAGGACTTCGGTGCATTACAAATTAAACTATTAAATACTATTCCAAGGTATCGTAAGATGATCACTTCGCTCACTGTCTTAGAAAGCTCTTCTGAAAAGGAGGTGACCAGCTACTTCAGTTTCCCCGTGGAAATATTATAGCATCAAACATTTAATGAGTCAAATGGAATATTCGCTTTCATATGCGGCGGTATAGCAGCCTTCCCCTGTTTTAATTATCTGTTTCAAGGGGAAAAGTTTCAGTTTGGTTTCCTGATTGGTTACTACGGGAAACTTAAAATAGGAATTGATATACTTAGGCGGTTGACCTTTTTCCGAGCTATATTCTTCTATGAACTCCTTGTGCCGACGGATTCGATCGTAGCAGCAGTTATTCAACTGTTCCAGCAATCCGGGTTTTGCAAAATTCTCTTCCAGGAGAGGGAGAAAGCCGGGATCGATCTCATATCCCACGCTGTTTCTTCCGCATGCCAAGGCGGCCAGGTTGGTGGTCCCCGTCCCTGCGAAGGGGTCCAGCACCGTATCGTTATAAACGCTGTACATATTAATGAGGCGGTACGGCAGCAGAAAGGGAAAAGCCCCGCTCCGCAAGCGCAGCATATCTTTTTTTTTGATTTTTTGCCTGGTTCCCTTAAGGTCATCCCAGATGTCGGAGAACCAATTATTTCTCTCCTCCCAAAAATATGCACTCTCCCGGCGGTTTGTTTCTTCTTTTTCATTTTGAAAAACCCTTTTGTTCCCCTTGCGAAAAATTAGGATGTACTCATGTTCCAGGGTTACATAAGCCCCGGCCGGGAGCATGCCTGAACCCATAAATTTAGTGGGAGCATTGGTCTGTTTTCGCCAGAGAATCAGCGGAAGGACATCAAACCCAAGTTCCCAGAAAGTCTGCAGAATCCGATAGTGGTTGGGAAACAGTTGAAATTTTACGCCATCTGACCGGGTTGCGTCCCCGATGTTGATACAGGCAAATCCCCCGGGTTGTAATACCCGATAGAATTCCTTCCAGACTTTATCCAGCTCCTGGTGCATCAGCTCGAAGGACGCATGGTAGTCGCCTTTAAACAGTGCAGAGCCGATCTTCCCGTTAAGGGCCATGAAGGTCCTGTCCCACATTTCGATCATGGGATAAGGAGGTGAAGTCACCACCAGGTGTATACTTTGATCGTTTATTTGGTCCAGTTTCCGCGAATCCTGAAAGATAAAACGGTGCTCTGTCTGCATATTATAACTCTCCTCCCCGAGTGTGCAGCTCCAAAGTGCAAATATTTTATTTAAAGATCAAAAAACCGGTAAAAGCAGTGCCATAAGCGCCAAAGACGAGCCAGGGGCGGAGCAGGGGAGGGGGCGAGGCGGGGCAGGAGCGGAGGCAAGGCGGGACGGGTACATCCGAAAGCATCAAAGCACCAAAGCATCAAAGCAAAAGCACCTGGCGGCACTGGGCATAGCCTGTTACTCGGGCATAGCCTGTTTACAATAAAACCCGGGTTCCTCCCGGGTTTTATTGTAAACTAAACCTGAAGCTTAATAAACTGTCTTCAAGCTCTTCTGCTAATTATTTATTTCTTATTCCTTGGGCTTCGGCATAACTTCTTCAAATAATTCCTCATCATAACGACGGCCTTTGGCCAGCAGCTGCCTGAGTTTAATGATATCGGCATCCCTGGTGCCAGTTTGCTTGGCGGTATTAAATCCGGTCATACCCATATCGAACTCACCGTACACCGAGGCATTGGCGGCCCACCACCAGATAGTCTCAGCTTTGGTTCTTTCCCAGGCCAATTTCTTCTGAGCTCTGATCATGTTCAGTGAATTCCCAACCTGTTGGGGATAAAGGTTGGCAAAGGTCCAAACAACTTCGTCGACTGCCTGATCCAGTTTCGATACATCCCTTTCCAGCGACTTGGCCAGGGCTTTTGCCTCTTTAAACTCATTACCGGTTTTATATTCACCATATACTATTTGTCCATCTTCAATCCACTTATCCGTAATGACTTCCGGGTTTCTGATAAATTCGCCGTCTTTTTTGAGCACGGGTTCAACCCTGTGAATATAACTTTTGCGCAGCATCTTGTAAGCGCTCATCTGCTCGGCACAGCCAACGGTATTCCATATTGCATCTTCCATAGACATCGTAACCGATTTAAACTGCACTGCTCCGCCCATGGCCGTAGAACCATGTGCAGGCCCTACCTGACCAAAACTGGCGGTATCACTGGCGATGGTCAAATCGCAGCAGCCGCTGATCTCTTCGCCGCCACCGATACTCATACCCTGCACGCGGCGGATAAAAGGCTTCGATGAGGTCCAAACTGCATTAAAAGCATCCCAGTATACCTGCATATATTGCTGGCAATCCATAGACCGGCCGATCATATGTTCTGAATACTCCGGAACGTTGCCGCCCGTACAGAAAAACCTGTCGCCTGCACCGGTAAGAACAACAGCAACCACGCTTGGGTCGCGGGAGGCCAGTTGAAAAGCGCAGGCAGCTCCGGCTAACATATCGAGGCTGTAAGAGTTCCCCTGCTTTTCATTATCCAAAATTACATAACCTACATACAGTCCTTCCACAGCTTCTTTTGTCTGGGGGTTAACTAAAGGTCTTTTTTCATATACGGTACGCGGGGGGGCAGCTTTTTCTAAAAGGTCCCTTCTGACAGTCGTGAAATCCAACAAGCTTTCTTTCGGTGCTCTCGGTATCCAGTCCATTGACATATCTTTTTAAATCCTCCTTAATTAATAAATTATATTTTTAAAATTATTTGCTAGAACCAGAATCTTAAAAACCCTTCTAGCAGACGAACCTCCTGCATAAAATCATTACAAAATTCCGTTAAAAAAATTTTGGGCTTAGACCATGACCACTCTCCAACAGTTCTTCCTTCAGTACCATTTCAAAATCTTGCGCCAGTGAAGATCATAAGTGACGAACATCTTAGTTTAAAAGTTTGTGTTTTGACGCTGAGGCGCTGGAGCCTTTACCAGCTGGAGTCTTTACCAAAAAAATTATAGTACCGGAAATAGAAACATCCGTACTTACGTCCATCAGCTATATGTACATCGGACTAAAAAAGAAAGGAGTACTGGAAAATGAATTTGCCAAAATCTGCGGCTTCTCGGCCAAAACACCCCCCTTCGTTTTTTCATTATCCCCTGAGGAGGTTCAAATAATACAAACGCCTTTGATCGTGGGAAACCTTTATTTGCAAAAAAATAATATAAGAACCATTCTTATAAGAACTATATAAGAACTATCCTTTTATGCCCTCTATGCCCTCGCTTGTATATATACCCATCATTTTAATCGCAGTAATCGCAGGAAGATAATTAAATAATCTATTTTTTCATGCACACTTTAAAACATATCACAGCGGTAACATGAAGTCAAGCACTTTTTGCATCACTTGGCAGCACTTGGCAGCACTCGGCAGCACTTGGCAGCACTTGCCAAAGTATGGCTATTGCATAAGCCGCTTTGAAGTATGTCTATTGCATACGCCACTTTTCGGTCGCCGCCTTACGGTCGCCGCTTTACGGTGAAAAAAACTTTACAAGCTGAAAAACACTGCCATAAACAAAATCTAAAATTTCCAGCAGCGTAGGCAGCGGCACATCCAGGACCACCAGCAGCGCAAAGACTGTGGCAATCACCCAGAGAGCGCTAAAACCCAACAGCTCCCCCCACTGCTTTTGCCGCAGCAGCGCAGGAACCTGAAAGATTGCGATTAACGACATGATTAAAACTACCCAGAGCATTTATGGTTTTCCCTCATTATCAGTGAATTTTATACGGATCTATAATGAAGCCCGGCCTCTCAATCAGCGCCTCAATCTCGATATCCACCTTGATTTGGGAAAACAGCTCCTCCCACCTCTCCTCCAGGCGCGCCCACTCCTTTGGTTTTGTACGGTAGATGATATTCCCCATCCCAAAAACATCTGCTTTCAGCTCCCTGGCTTTATACAGGCTCATCTCGACATCGCTGCGTATCGTCTCCGCCATTCGCCTGCCCAGCGATCTAAGGAACTCCTCCTCCAGAGGCAGCTCCACGCAGGTATAATCCTCTATACGCCCTGCGGCATCAATAAAAAGCTTGAAGCGCAGATCATCGCCTTCGATCTGCGGCTCCAGCCTCGTTGAAGTCTCGGTGATGCTTACGCTCAGCAGGTTCTCCTCGTCCCCCGGGCACTTCAAATTCAAGGCGGCGCCTCTTATGTTGTTCGTTATCCACTGATAACCGCTCGTCTCCCTGTCTTCCAGGAAACCGGCCAGCCTGTCGCCCCGAAAGACAGCGGCGCCGGAGATACGCACCGGATTAATATTACTGTTTGGAGACGTCCCTTCCCCCTTACCTTCACCTGCTTCAAGGACCTGCACCCGCGGAAGGATCAACTCCTGCCCCGGGCAGCTGAGGAACTGAAAAAGAAGCCTGAAGGAGTCCACCTCCGGAACAACGCTCTCCGTTAAGAGAATGCCTGTGAACTGCTTGCGCAGGGCCGCACTCCCCAGCTGCTCCAGGGGGTATTCAATCTCCAACAGCTTCTTCACATCTCCCTGCACGACAAAAGGTTGGGGAGTGAGACGGGTTTCAGTCCCCCGTTCAATAAAGTCCAGAACCGGCCTGAGCCCATTCCGGGCAAACTCCTCGGAAAAGATCACCGTCTCCAGATGGCTCCAGAAGAGCACCCTGGTAGATAGAAGCTCCAGCCTTTTTATTGCAGCGAAAGCAGTTTCCCCTTCCGCCTCCACCACCCAGTGGGGAGCTTTACCACCTCCGCCGCCCCCCTCCTGGCCGACACTGGCCCCCACTGGGTTGGCTACCTCGGCCAGCACTTTGAAAAGCCCGGTTTCCGGGTTGATATCAAAACCCAATCCGATAATGATCCCCAGCTCATCCGGTTCCCTCTTATCCCAGCATCCTGTTCCCGAACCTGCCATGAAGAACAGAGCCGGCAAGATGATGAATATTAAGCATAGCTTCCTGCTCATCGGTACTCACAGCTTTCCTTCAGATTATATTTATCATATTTTTATGGTGCTGTTACTCCTTCCGGGGCGGCAGCTTCCTTTTCCCGGGCCTTCTCAGCAAGTATGCCACCCATAAAACGACCAGAGGAAAGAGCATCACAAAAAAGATGAACGGG
The DNA here is from genome assembly GCA_964597455.1 of uncultured Desulfovibrionaceae bacterium. GTDB lineage: Bacteria > Bacillota > Dethiobacteria > DTU022 > UBA8154 > DUQX01. Next base: position 3,327 of record CAZQXY010000054.1, on the reverse strand, counting down.
GCGCCCACCCCCGGCGTAAAAAACCGCACGACCTCTAAAGTGCTTGTATATTGCTGCACAGAAAGGGTTACGAGGATTACAGCCAGGGGGAAAAGGAGGGGACGGTAATCCTTTAGTCCCAGGAGCCGGGAAAAAAGCCAGGCGCAAAAATACAAGCCCAGAGCAAGCGTAATAAAAATGCCCAGGCCCCAGCCAAAAATATTCACGGCCTCCACCCTCTCCCAGAACCTGCTGAACCTTACAGCCCTGAGCATTCTAAATACGGGAAAGAGTGACCGGCTCCCCTCCTCCGCACCCAGGACGGAAACTACTTGGATAGAAATTAGGATTAGGAAGAAAATGCCCAATACGAGGGACCAGAGGGCGGCCCGCAGGGCTTTTTGCGGCTCATTGACGGAGGGAATGATGATGCTCATGTGCAGATACTGCACCGTAATAGCAGCGGGAATGATAGAGCCCATGATCACCGGTGGCCACCCCCGGGCCAGCACCGGCTGCAGGTTCTGGTAATCCGCGCGCACCAGGGGAAAAAGCAGCCCGGCAACGAGCAGCAGCAGGAAAACCGGAAAGATAACGTCGGCGCATCTGCCGAGCGGCTCCAGCCCGGCGTAAACGACCGCCACAACAGCAAGCATCATCACTGCGGCGGTAACCACCAGCGGAGTTCTTACAAGAAAGCCCGTCTTGATCACCCCGGCGTAAAGGCGGAGATCGGTAGAGGCGATAAGCAAAAATAGAAAAAAATAGAAAAGAAGCAGTAATTTCCCCGGGATTTTTCCCAGCAGCTCCACGCTGTACCCCACGATATCTTTTTCAGGAAATTTCAAGGCCAGCTTGCCAATGAGGATAATAATCAACATACTGGGCAGGAAAGCCAGTAGCGCCGAAAGCCAGGCGTCCTGGAGAGCATCCGCCGAAGTTAAAGCAGGAAGGAAAGAGATGACAACGGTGGTGCGCGGAATAAATAAAAGGTAAAAAAGCTGCCTGGTGGTAATTTTCTCCGTAAACATGGCTAACTGCCCTCTCCCCCTTTTTGATCACCGTAACGTTTACTGTCCCCCCGTGGCGGGCGCGGCACCTGTCTCGGGGGCTGACGCCCAGGCTCCTGGAAACCCAAAAGCTTTGGCCTGCGCGTCATCCGCCACCAGAGGTCCCGTATAACAGCATCCTTCAAATCTTCCCGGATAAAAGGCCCAAAAGGAGCAAAATATGGATGGCCGAAGGAGCGCAGGGAAACTAGGTGCACGAGCAGCAGCAAAAGTCCGAGCTGGACACCTATCAGCCCTAAAGCAGCCCCAAGAAGAAGGATGACAAAACGTAGCATACGTGCCGTGATGCCCATGGTATAAACAGGGCTGGTAAAGGAGGCGATACCGGTGAAAGCCACAATGATCACCATACCGGGTGAGACGAGCCCGGCCCGGATGGCGGCATCGCCCAGGATGAGGGCACCCACGATACTGATCGCCGTACCGATAGCCCTGGGCAGCCTGATCCCCGCCTCCCTCAGGATTTCAAAGGTTAAGTCCAACAGCAGAATTTCCGCCACAATTGGAAAGGGGATCCCCTCCCGTGCAGTTTGGATGGTCAATAGCAGCCCCACGGGCAGCATCTCCTGGTGATAGTTGAGCACGGCAATATAGGTGCCGGGTAAAAATATGGCAATTAAGAAGGAAAACAGGCGGAAATTACGCATAATACTGCCGATCTGCCAGGGCTCGTTGTAATCGTCCGGGGCCTGCACAAACATTATAAAATCGGCAGGCAGAACGAGCACAAAAGGAGTCCCGCTGGTAAAGATGGCCACCCTGCCCTCCAAAAGGGCCGCGGCAACGCGGTCCGGCCTTTCCGTGCGGAAAATAGTCGGGAAAGGAGAAAACGAACTGTCACAGATAAATTCCTCGATGTACCCGCTTTCCAGGACACTGTCAATGTCGATGCGCCCCAGGCGCGAGCGCAGCTCCCCCAGGACATCTTCCCCGGCAAGGCCCTTGATATAGGCCAAAGCCACCTCCGTCTTGGTCAGGTTCCCTATAAACATGTTTTCTATCCACAGATTGGGGGTACGGATGCGCCGCCTGATCAGAGAAGTATTCGTCCGGATATTTTCCACAAAGCCCTCCCGCTGGCCCCTGAGGGTAACTTCCGCCGAGGGTTCCTCAATGTTTCGCGTTTCCCAACCCCGTGTCTGAAAGATGATAGCTTTGGCTGTGCCGTCAAAGATCAGCGCTGTATCCCCAAGGGAAATCGCATCAAACAGTGTATCCAGAGCCTCCGCTTCCCTGACCTCTCCCGTGAGCAGCCTGTTTTTTACTGTTTCATAGATCCCCTGCTTGTGCAAATCCTTTATGCCGGTTTTAAAAGTATCGATATTGACAACGCGCAGCAGATCTTCCCTGACAATTTTATCCACCAGGCCGTCGATATAAATAAAAGTGCAGGGTACCTTTTCCGGACCGGCCAGAGAAGACCTGACACTCAGATCATAGCTGTTACCGATCGTTTCTTTAATCCGGCGCAGGTTTTCCTCCAGGGAGGCAACCAGAGATGACTTCTGCACATCAGCCTCCCGCTGACTGATGTCCCTGGAATCCAGGGTCTCCGATTGGGATTTATCGCTGCTTTTATTCTTTTTTTTCGCAAAAGGGGATCGCAGCCTCTTCAGCAATCTAACGACAGTTCTCATATTTTCCATTATCCCCGGAAACGGGCAGTTTATACAAATAAGGGGAAGGAAGCATGAGGACCAGGAAGCATGGGGACGGTTCTCTGCTTCCTTTAAGACGGCGGGACAGGGGGACAGGATGAAACCACTGAAAAACTATGTTCTTGGCTAGCTATGCTTAAATCATTTTGAGAAAAGTTCAATGTTATCAGTAGTTTAAAGATCCTTCGCTAACGCTCAGGATGACAATAACGCTCAGGATGACAATTCAGGAGTTTTTCAGTGGTTTCGGGACAGCAGTGGTTTCGGGACAGGATCTCTGTCAAAGAAGCATGGGGACGGTTCTCTGCTTCCTTTATGGGAATAGTTAACCTGCGGCAATAGGGAAACAAACAACCCCCGTTCACCAGTGCATGGCCTCTTCCTTTACAGGTTTTCCTTTGACGTACTTTCCTCTGCCGTACTTTCCGCTGAAGCGCTTTCCGCTGTAAGATTACTCTTTTTCCCGCAAGAGGGCAAAGCCAGGAGGGGTAATACAATATCACTGATACAGCACGGCAAGACTACAGCCAGAATAATAATGATAAACACACTGCCGATGGCTCCCATCCAGTTAACCAGGCCATAAGATGAAGAGATTGAACCCAAAGTTTCACCTTTCT
>CAZQXY010000053.1:1627-10512 GCA_964597455.1 uncultured Desulfovibrionaceae bacterium | reverse complement strand
TTGTCCCCGATAACAGCAATTTTAAATGTAGACATTACGCAATCTCTCCCTGATAGCTTCAATGGGTAGTCCGTTAATCTTTCCTACCAAGATCATCCGGATATTTTTAATTTCAATTTCCTTGGCATAGATATATCCAATGAGGGGCTCAAGGCCAAAGGGCGTTCTTTTCCCCTGCTGGAGGTATTCCATAATAAAATCATCTGCTAACTTTTCCAGACAGGTAATGGTTCCCTTTTCCTGCCACTCCCGCACTCCTTCACTAACCACGATGTCATAATCGCTCATTGCCAGGCGATTCACCAATAATTCAAGCGGCTCCTCCAGCAAGTTCATAAATAAATCCAAAGGAAGGCTGCCCTGTGGAAGAAATGCTCTTTTAAAGAATTCCTTATTCCGCCCAATACGCTTTACACGCAAAAAAGTTTTAATATTCAGCAGGTCAACTTCGCGGATAAATAACCCTTCTAAAACAGCAGCGCGCCTCTCCCGGGCAGCAGTAATTAACATATAATAAAGGGTTTGATCCAGGAGAAGATCGATAATTTGAGGATCGCGGGAAACAATAAATTCCTCCAGAATTTGTTCCACAGTTTCGCGAAGAGCTGCAGGCAAGTCCCGGAAATTTTCTTCCTCTACCATAGTTCGAAGTGTATCCAGTTGCATCGTCCCAACCGGAAATAGAATATGTTCGTTTGCTTCCTCAAGGAATTTTGCTTTTAATAATACCTTCAGGTTGTGAATATCGTATTTCAAACTCATTAGATCAGTCAGGTAGGGCCGGGGACTCGTTTTTTGCATCAGATCAAAAACTTTTTTTATTTCATCCTGCAAAATCTTTTCAAAATCAAAAATACTCGTAAGCTCAGCTACAGAGCTTGCATAATCAGTTTCCGAAAGCACTTTTAAGGCTTCCTCTCCGGAAACAGCTTCTACCATTCTCTCGAGCTTATCTTTGTCCAAGAGGCGGGTCTCTAAAGCACGGATACGACCAACTGCGTAAGCATATATTGTCTCATTTGCAGGCATTTTTTCTTGCCTCCTTCCCTCCCTCACGTTGAAGCTTATTCTTCTTGAAAGAGAATCGCTGCCGCTTCCATTTCCAGCTCATCCCTGTACATTTCTAAGAGTGAATCAAAGGAATTGTTAATTTCCACCCCACCGGACCGAAGAATAAAACCTCCGGAGGTTTCGAAAGTCTCTTTACTGATCAAAAGCTTGTTTTTATGTCCTGCGGCAGCCAGTTCCCCTTGAAGCTCTTTCCAAAAGCCTTTCGGAATTCTGGCCTTATCGCGCGGGGAGAGAATTATAACCTCTTCCCCTGTTTTAATCGAAGCTAAGAGCATCTTTTTAAAAAGAGCAAAATAATCTTGCTCCTCAAGATTCGAAAGCGCCTCCAAAGCTTGCTGCAATGCTTCTTTAATCAGCTCCTGTTTAGCCGCCAGCATTTGTTTACGCGCATCAAGCCGGGCAATTCCCATAATACGCCGCTTTTGCTCTTCAGCCTCCTTTTGAGCGCGTCCCAGGATCTGTTCCCGCCGCTTCTCAGCCTCTTTTTCGGCATCAGAGAGCATCATATCCCTTTTTTTTGCAGCTTCGGCTAAAATATTTTCGGCCTTTGCCCCGGCATCAGCCTCTATGCGGCGACAGATCCTTTCCGCTCCCTCTTTCATACCCAACACTCCCTTCTGGCTGGAACATCCTGATTATCTACAGTACTATTCCGAAAAGCATCATGATTGAAGCTAACAGGGCCAAAACAGCGTAAGTTTCCACCATAACGGCATAAATAATCGCTTTACCCAATTCTTCCGGACGCCTGGCGATAATTCCGACACCGGCAGCAGCAGCCCTGGCCTGATAAATAGCCGAAAGTAATCCCACTATAGCAATGGGCAAAGAAGCCATTAAAATAGTATATCCTTGTTCGGTAGTAAGAGGGAGAAGTTGCCCTCCGATAATACCTATACGCTGCATGATAATAAACCCGGTAAGCAACCCGTAAATTCCCTGGGTGCCGGGAAGGGCCTGCAGTAAAAGCGTTTGCCCAAATTTATCAGGGTCTTCGGTAATCACGCCGGCTGCGCTTTGACCCACCAGTCCTACTCCTAACGCGGAACCTACCCCCGGCATTACTACTGCCAGAGCAGCACCCAATATTGCTAATACTATTCCTGTCATATCATTATGCCTCCCCTTCTTCTATATCAACAAATTTTGTTGTATTGCAAAATGGTTGAAATGCCTTGCCCCCGCCTTCAAAAAACTTGCCAAAAAACTCAATATACTGCAAGCGGCTGGTGTGAACATAAGCACCCAGCGAACCAATCATCAGGTTAAAAAAATGTCCTCCGATCAGGAAAATGACCATAGCTATTATTCCGACAACACTTCCGGAGAGAAGGCCGCTCATCGTATTGATAGCTGTCGCAATAACACCGGTTGCCAGGCCCAAAGCAAGCAAACGGGAATACGAAAGCACATCGCTGAGATATCCCGTAATATCATAAAGGCTCAGCAATCCACTTAGGAATTTTTTTATTAACCCTTTCTGGCGCCGCCCCTGAGTTAGAATAAGGCCCAGCGCGCCGCCGGCCGCCAGCCATTTACCAACTGCACTGAATTGAGGAAAAACCAGCGATATAAGGCCGATCAAGAAAACAAACCATAACCCCTGATCAAATACAGCATCTAAAACTCTACCCGCCTTAATTTCCTGATAAGCACGCACTCCCATCCCAAAAAAAATCTGAATAATCCCCAGGACAAAAGAGAAAACAAGCATCCGCATGGGATCATCCAAAGGGTTAAACCATAAAGGCCTGATTTTAATCAAATCTCCAAACCAGCCACCCATTAACACCCCAAAGATAAACGACGAAATGCCACCCAAAAAAAGTAATTTTATTAGCTGTTTGCCCATACCGCCCAGCTTTAGCTTACGCATAATGAAAAGGGCTAAAAGCGACAGAATAACGCCATATCCGGCATCGGTTAAACAAATACCGAAAAAGACGAAAAAGAATGGCGCTATCAGCGGTGTGGGATCAATTTCCCGCTGGTTCGGGGTGCTGTAAAGCTTGGTAACAACTTCATAAGCATCTGCTGCACCACTGTTCTGGAGTAATACCGGCACATTCTCTTCAGGATTAGGATCACGGATGATGAGAACAGCAGTTTCTGTTTTTTCGGTTAAAATTTTTTCCAGGTCGGATGTTATCGACGCAGGAATCCATCCTTCGAGCAGGAAGGCTGTTTCTGTACGAGCAAATTTGCTTATTGCTTCATTTTTATCGCGCTCGTTCTCCAGAAAATCAAAATAAGCCATCAAATGTTGCCGGTAAGTAAGTAACTCCTCCGTTTTTTTAAAAAATTCTTTTCTTTCCTGCCCAATTTTTTCCAGTTCCTTCTCCAGCATACTGACTGCTTGGGCCGCTGTGCCTTTAATCCCCGGAAAAGAAACCCCTGCTGCCCCGGTTTTTTTAAATGCCTCCTGCACCTTTTCGGCTTCATCGATGAAAAAAGTAATAAAAAGATGTGACAGCTCCTTTTCTGAAAATATAACTTCCAGATAGTGCTCAGGAACTGTATCGGTTAAAGATTGCTGTAAAGAAGAGAGCTCATCCGTCGGTACAGTAAAAAGCTGCATTCGTAATCGCAGCGAATCTTCAATTTTTTCCAGCGGCAGGGAAAGACCAACCCAGGGCGCCAGTGCTTGCAATAAATTATGACGCCTCGTCTCTTCGTTACGCATAGCGGTCAACTTCTCTTCTATTGCCCGGCATGTATTGTAAACGGTTGTTATTTCTTCTTTACCGCGGGAAATAAATTCGTCATACTCTGCTGGTGTCAGGCTGATTTTTGCCCCTGTAAATTGTTGAACAAAGTTCTTTTTCAGTGGAAAATGCCTCTGCAAAAAATCCAGGCAATAGCGAACTTCACCTAATCGGGATTCTAAAAATGGTACTGTGGCTGCCGGCTGCTCGGTTGCCAGCAAGGATTTCATTTCATCCCATGCACCAGTCTCCTTTATATCAACCAGTTCAACTGCCCCAATATCCCTGAGGATATTAATCACCGTATCCTTTTCTTGCTGGTGAGAGAAGAGAATTAATTTTTTCATCTCAACTATCGGCATGAGTACTCACAACCCTCTCCATAATCCTCGCTACAACTGCCGGCATCCTGGCCCTCGTTCCGGACCTCATGTGCTCAATTTCCTTTTGGTGGTCCTCTAGAAAGAATGCTGCCTCCTGCCGTGCTTCCGTTTCCGCCCTGTTGAGCAATTCCTTCGCCTGGACCTCAGCGTCCGCTACAGCTGCTTTAAACACTTGTGCTGCTTGTTCTTCTGTATCCTTCAGCCTCTGGCGGGCTTTTTGCTGTGCTTCACGAACCGTAGCATTCGCCTGGTTTTCAGCTTCTCTAATCGATTCCACCACTTTAATCGTCAAACGCTTCACCACCCTCTTTATATATTAACCGTTTACCTGTAATAAAAACCTTTCCCCTAACACCTTCAGATGCAAATTATATAACCTGTATTATGCTTAAAAATTAAGCATAATGATAAGATAAAAAACTAAAACATAAGTCTACCAATTCCCCTAATATTCTTAAATATCATATTCCACAATATAAAATAAAAACCTTTTCAATTATGAAATTTAATAAATCAGAAAAGGTAATATAAACCTTAAATTTGGAATATTGCCAAAGCTTTCGGGGTTACGGCCTGAAACTGCCCAGAGACACAACGCCTCCCAAAAAGAGCAACACATAATATGTAAAAAATCTCCATGACATCACAAATATTCCCAGCACGGATGAAGGAACAAAAAGCATAAAAAGGCTTGCCAGGCTAAACTCGGCAACGCCACTCCCCCCGGGAATAGGAACATAAATGATAATCATCTGTATTACCGCCAGCCAGGCCAGGGATAAAAAAAAGGGGACCGGTTTATTTAAACCAAGTAAAAGCACGGGGGCTATGCTAAAAAAGCAAAACCAGTAAGCCGCAGTTAAAATAATGATCAGCATCAGATTAATGGCTTTAAAGCGATTTATGGAGCGTGTGGCATAAAGATATTCTTGAAGCTCATGCATGAGGAAAGCATATATTTCCTTCCCCCGCGGAGTATGGAGAAAATAGTGTTTTCCCCAGGAATAGCAGAGAACCTTTTGGAGAAATAAATTTAAAACCGCCGGTTTCCATAAGAAAAAAAGCAGAAGCAAAACCGTGCAGATGGATACAAGTACAGCATAAATAAAAATCTGGTTTAAAAAATTAGGTACCAGTCTGCCGCGAAAAAAAACAAGCAACACCACGGCTGAAATGGTCAGCACCAGTTTTGTAATAAAAGAACGCGTTAATGTAACAGCAGATGATTCACCTAAAGAAAGCCCTTTTCTGCTCAAACCGTAAATATGGGCAGGCCACTCCCCTGCATGAAAAGGTGTAACGGAAGCAAAAAAAAAGCCCATCAAGAAAATCTGCACTGCATCAGAAAGCTTTATATTATTATCTTTGTCCAGGCTCGATACCAGCAATTTGATCCGCAGCCCCTCGATAACGCAGAGCAGAATAATCATCAAAACGGCGATTAAAAGATACCCTGCCCGGACAAATAACAGGCTTTCCAGGGTTTCTTCATCGAAATAATAAACAAAGATAAAGAGTGAAGCGGCAATGCTCAGCGCCAGGGAAATCCCCAGTCCTTTTTTCCATGTGGGAAGAGGTCCTGCCACTTAACCTTCTCCTTTAGCCTCATGATAAATTTCCACTTTAATCCCTGCCTCTTTTAATAATTGCCGGGCAAGCTCATCAGGATAATTTTCCCTCAGAACGATCCTTTTTATTCCTGCATTGACCAGCATTTTAGCGCATAAAGAACATGGATAATGAGTGCAGTAAAGATCGGCCCCCTGAATTGAAACACCATGTAAAGCACCCTGAATAATCGCGTTTTGCTCCGCATGAAGCCCCCGGCAGAGCTCATGGCGCTCTCCGGACGGTACATTTCTCTCCTGCCGCAAACAACCCTTTTCCAGGCAGTGCTCCAGTCCGGAGGGTGCACCGTTATAACCGGTTGTTAAAAGACGCTTATCTTTTACAATAACCGCTCCCACCTTACGGCGTAAACAGGTGGAGCGCTGTGAAACAACCGCAGCTATCTCCATAAAATAACTGTCCCAGGAAGGTCTCAAAATAAAACTCCTTTCAGTCCATTAAATCATATAAGGGAAAAGCGGCACACAGCTCTTTGACTTTGCGTTTTACCTGAGCCATAATTATGGGATTATCCCGCCCTTCAAAGGCACGTAAAATAAACCCGGCAATAGCCTTCATTTCAGCTTCCTGCATACCCCGTGAAGTAACCGCGGGGGTACCGATCCTGATACCGCTGGTCACAAAAGGACTTTCCGGATCGTCTGGAATAGCGTTTTTATTTACAGTAATCCCTACCTCATCCAACAGGGTTTCCGCGTCTTTTCCGTTAATACTTTTATTTCTTAAATCTACCAGCAGAAGGTGGTTATCCGTTCCTCCGGATATAAGATTAAAACCCATCTCCAGAAGTGTTTCAGCAAGTACCCGGGCATTCAGGATAACTTGTTCCTGATAGCGTACAAAATCCTCTCCCATCGCTTCCTTAAAAGCAACAGCTTTTGCAGCAATGGCATGCATGAGAGGTCCGCCCTGAATACCGGGGAATACAGCTTTGTCAATAATATGGGCATATTCCTTGCGGCAAAGGATAAGACCGCCCCGCGCGCCCCTCAGGGTCTTATGTGTGGTACTGGTGACAAATTCGGCATGGGGTACAGGATTGGGATGCAAGCCGGCTGCAACAAGACCGGCTATATGGGCCATATCCACCATCAGATAAGCACCAACCTCGCGCGCAATTGCCTCAAAAGCGGCAAAATCAATTACGCGTGGATAGGCGCTGGCGCCGGCAATAATCAGCCGCGGGGAAACCTTTAAAGCCAGCTTTTTAACTTCATCCATATCAATATAGCCTGTACGGGAGTCTACACCGTAGCCGTAAAAATTATAATACTTCCCTGATATATTTACGGGACTCCCGTGGGTTAAATGCCCTCCATGCGCCAGGTCCATGCCTATAGCCGTATCTCCCGATTCTAAACTAGCAAAATAGACAGCCATATTAGCCGAAGCCCCTGAATGAGGCTGCACATTAACATGTTCTGCTTTAAAAAGTTCAGCTGCTCTTGTTCTCGCCAGTTCCTCAACGATATCGACATACTCGCACCCACCATAATAGCGGCGGCCGGGATATCCTTCGGCATATTTATTGGTAAGCACAGATCCCTGTGCTTCCAGCACTGCTTTTCCAGCATAATTCTCCGAAGCGATAAGCTCTATTTTTTCCTGCTGACGCCTTTTCTCGGCCTCAATAGCCCCGGCTATCTGGGGATCAACAATGGGTAATAATCCTTTATTTTTTCCCACTTCAAAAACCATAACATACCCGATTCACCGGGAATCAGGTTCGCCCCCTTCCCGCAATTAATCATTCGTGACTTTTATCCTCATATTTACTAATTTTTTCAATCCTGCGATGATGCCTGCCTCCCTCGAACGTTGTCTTTAAAAAAATATCCACAATTTCCAGGGCAATTTCCCGATCAATAATCCTTGCTCCCAGGGTTAGAATGTTAGCATCATTATGAGCCCTGGCGCAACGCGCCGAGAAAGTGTCGCAGCAGAGAGCGGCCCGGATTCCTTTTAGTTTGTTGGCTGTTATTGCAACACCAATTCCCGTACCGCAAATAATAATCCCCTTTTCGTAATCCCCCTTTTGTACTGCCCTCGCGGCCATATAAGCAAGATCGGGGTAATCAACCGGTGTTTCGTCACAGGTACCGAAATCCTGATACAATATTTCTTTTTCTGTTAGAAACGACTTGATGTACTCTTTTAACAAAAACCCCGCATGATCACTTGCCAGAACAACTTTCAAGATTCTATCTCCTTTTCTAAAGTAAAATTCGCCTCTTATTTTTTTTTTCCTGCAGCGATCAATTATTATTCCCGGGTTTGTCCTCCGTCTGCATGCTAAATAAACTTTCTATAATAGTAGCCAGTGCCTTCTTAATTTCTCCCGCGGCCGCACGGTAATGCTCTATTCCCCTGCCGATAGGATCGGGGATATCCTTCTTCTCGTTCTCCCCCAATACCTCATGTAATAAAAATATTTTACCGGCTGCCTCAGGAAAGCCGGCCAGCAAAAAATTTTTCTGATCTTTGGTCATCGTGTATATATAACTCGCTTTATGTACCATATCGGGATCAAGCTGTCTGGAGAGGTGTCCGCTTAAATCTACATCTTCCGCGCGGAGTATTTCCAGGGCATCAGGACTGGCGCCAATGCCGCTGGAAGCGCTTACCCCGGCAGAACAAGCCCTTATGTTAATCTTCTTATCCGCAAGCTCATCCCACATTTTCTGAAATAAACCCTGGGCCATTACACTACGGCAAGTATTTCCGGTACAGACAAAAAGAATGTTTAAATTTTTTTCCACTAGATCACCGCCTTTACCATGTACTATCTTTACCGTCAGTGCTGATGATTTCAGCAGCAGCTTTCCGCAGGCGATTCATCACCGCTCTGCCCATACCCTGCTCATCAAATCCCTCAACGACGATCACATCAATTTCTAATAAATCCATTTCCCGCAGGACAGCAAAAAGCCGCTTTGCTATTTGCGCGGGCTTTTCCCTGGAACCCATCACCCGGAGAACCGGGGCCGGACAAATCCCCGCCGACTCCCGGGAAAGAAGCAGCGCCACTTTACGGCCCTGCATTAAAAAACTCTCCGTTAAAGCAACGAGCTGCTTTCGCTGTGCCGGATAGTCGCCT
>CAZQXY010000053.1:0-1617 GCA_964597455.1 uncultured Desulfovibrionaceae bacterium | reverse complement strand
GAAATCAGGCAGGGGATGGAGGTGCTCCTTTAAAAACTCCACCTTTTCCCTCGATAGTCAAATCCAATACCTTCCGCTTCAAAACATCTTCCAGCATCTCCAGGGTGATACCTCCCGGCCGGAGCAAGGCAGGTATGCCGGGAAGCATACTGAGCACCGTTGATTCCACGCCGACAGAGCAGCTGCCGCCATCAAGCACGGCTTCAATTCGTCCGGCCAAATCTTCCAAGACATGTCCTGCGGTGGTGGGGCTGGGACGCCCCGAAAGATTGGCGCTCGGAGCAGCCAACGGTACTCCGGCAGCATGAATTAGTTTTCTGGCCAAAAGATGGGCAGGGACACGTATGGCAGCGGAAGAGAGTCCTGCAGTTGTAATGTCGGGAACCAGATCCTTTTTAGGTAAGACCATGGTCAGGGGACCGGGCCAGAAATTCTCCGCCAGGAGAAAAGCCTCCGGAGGAATTTCTTTCACCAGCCGGGCAGCCTGGTCCATTCCTGTAACGTGGATAATTAAGGGATTATCAGGAGGCCGCTGTTTTACCTGATAAATATTTTGAACCGCACCGAGGTTTAATGCATCGCCGCCCAGGCCATAAACAGTCTCCGTAGGAAAAGCGACAAGCCCTCCCTTTTTGAGGATTTCAGCCGCAAAGAGCAATGCCCTCTCTTCATCTGCGCCATTTGAAGCCTTCAAGACAACTGTTCCTTTAATGTTGGGCCAGGCCAATACAACACCTCCACGAAAAAAACAATAAATGGGGTTCCTCAAAATATTACCATACTCTTTTCTTTTTTGATATAATAATTATCAGTAATTTAACGGAAGGTGTAATATGTCTGAACCCGTTATGTATTTTGACTGTTCTGCAGGAGCTGCAGGCGATATGATATTAGCTTCTTTGCTTGATTGCGGGGCTTCCCTGGAAAAGATTGAGGAGAAGCTCTCAGGGCTCCCTTTGGGAGGTTATAACCTAAAAACATTCAAAACCCGGAAAAAAGGGCTGGCAGCTCTGCAGCTACAGGTAAATATTCTAGAAAAACAGCCGCCGAGACACCTCCCTCAAATTAAAGCAATCATTAAATCATCAGCGCTGTCGGATAAAGTAAAAGAACAAAGCCTCGCTACTTTCCAAACTCTTGCTCGCGCAGAAGCGCGGGTGCATGGGATAACCGAAGACAAAGTTCATTTTCATGAAATAGGCGCGGTTGATTCCATTATCGACGTTCTGGGCACCATTATCGCCCTGGAAATGCTGGAGATTGGCCTGATTTATGCTTCATATCTTCCTTTAGGCAGAGGTTGGACAGTAGCAAGCCATGGGAAAATACCTTTACCCGCGCCCGCCACAATGGAGATCATCAAAAACCACCGCATTCCATGTTATGGTTTACCCCTGGAAGAGGAGACAGTAACGCCTACAGGGGCTGCCATCCTGGGTACAATTTGCCATAGCTTTACCCCTATACCTTCAATGATCGTTGAAAAAATCGGTTATGGCGCGGGCTCAAAAGAATTTGATTATCCCAATATCATCCGGGCGATGAAGGGCACGTCCTGCCCCAACACTGCAAAAACAAATACAGGTTATCAGAAAGACATGGAAGAAGAATTTCTAA
>CAZQXY010000052.1:0-10782 GCA_964597455.1 uncultured Desulfovibrionaceae bacterium | reverse complement strand
AAAAAAAACAAGCCAGCGCTTTAAAAGCCTGACTGTTTTTTAAAAAAACGCGAAGCAGGGGGACGGTTCCATCGTCTTCCCATTTTTCAAGCGGTGCGGGGACACACCTCTTACAGAGGAATGTCCCCAAGCCCTTCGCTTCGCTCCGGAGACATTGCACGGGGACATTCCCCACAGGGGTATGTCCCCTTACCTTTTTCCCGTCCCCGCAGCTTCACTTAGTTTAGTTTATCTTGTTTAGCAAAAACAAAACCTACTCTGCTGCGACACCTTTTCTTGCTACTGGCGCATGAAGAGTTGAGACTGGCATTTGCTTTACTCAGCTGCCTCCAACACAATTTTATGGTCTGTTAAAAAAAGCTCTTTAATCTTTGCCTTAACCTTTTTCTGCTCTCCCAGAATTCCTTCCAGGTAAAGCTCTCCCTCAGTACCCGGCCTTAAAAAGCTCACATCCTTCATAAAAAGCTCTTCCCGGCCATTCTTTAGCAAATAAGCATCAGACTGACACATCACCCGCGGGCCTAAAATACCCTTTCACCCCCCGTATTATGTAATGCTGCCTTCAGGTTATATTATATACAATTACATAATTTAATAAAAGGATTTACCGAAAAAAAAACTAGAGTAAAAGACGCCTTTGGGCTCTTTCGGACATTATAAAAAATTCTTCCCTGGGGATATTTAACCTGGCTGCCATTTTCTCCAAAAGCTCCGGCTTCGGCTCTTTAACTCCCCTTTCAATATTGCTCAATTGGCTGGCAGATAGATTCAACTTCTCCGCCAATTCCTGTTGAGTCATCCTTTTTAATCTCCTCAACGCCCTTATTCTGCTACCGAGCGCATTCCCGGCCATCATCATAGATCACCCCGCACACATTTGGTCTGATTATATAGTCTAATCTTTGACTCTTTGACATATATAATCTTCGACATAAACAGGGTGATTCCTGCATAAATCGTGAAAAGACTCCCACTTGTTTTTACCTTTTACCAAATTAGTTTTAGGGAAAGCTTATTTCGCTCATCCTGTTGCGGTGACATTTCCTCGGAAATATTTCTGAGTGACATTATCACATTATCACACACCACGCTTTAACACGCACCACTGCTTTAACCCATTGTCTTTCTCTTTCAATTATGTTATAATCACAATCACAGGGACGATATCGCGGGGCGTAGCGCAGTTTGGCAGCGCGCTTGGTTCGGGACCAAGAGGCCGCGGGTTCAAATCCCGCCGCTCCGACCATGATTACATCGGCACCCGTGAAGGGTGCCGTTTGCATAATAAGCCTTAAAAAACTGCTTGGTACACACTCTGTACACACTTTGGCCACAAAATGAAAAAGCCTGGGGAAGCTACACGCTTTCCCAGGCTTAATACCCTAAAAAGGGTTATTGTTCTATTAGGGAAGCAATGAGGCTGCCAACCTTGTCCGCCGCTTCCCTTTTCATTTTCTCTGTAACGCTGCTGTAAACGTCCATCGTAAAGGCCGAAGAATGATGTCCCAGGGTTTCCTGAATAGTTTTCACGTTAACGCCCTTGCTCAAGGCTTAGTGTGGCAAGGTATGGCGCTTATGGGGAGCTCCCCATAAAAGACAGATGAAAGATACCACTTTTTTAGGGTTCAGGCCAATTTATCACTGGACAGATCAAAAAATCAAGGTTCATGCTTTTTATTGTGTGCTGGCCCTTAGGCTGTGCAGCTTATTGAAACGAATTTTGCATGAAAACGGGGTAACCGTAAGTATCAACAAAATGCTTTCCCTGTTATCAGACATTAAGCAGGTCATTACTGTTTACCCCAAAATGGGGGAATCGAAAAAAGACCGAAAGGCATACTCTTTAAGCAAATTATCGCCGGAACAGAAAAGGATAGCCGATATATTAGATATCCTAAAACATGAATTGGTGGGGTAATACAAACACCAAGCCTTCAAAGCGGCTGTACAACTTATTTAGCCGCACTTTGTCGAAAATAAATCGGAAACCATAGTTAGGGTTAACAAGTCCTCAATTGGAGATAGAAGCAGATTTTTTTGGACGGTCCCCGGGTTTTGCATTTTTCTTCACCCAACATGAAAACCAATTAAAACAGCCATGACTGCCGTTATAATCGGCTTTCATGGCTTACCCTTGAGTTTGTTACAATTACCCATTGAATAAAACTCATCAACTTTGTTTTAATTGACCTCCGCGCATTTAATGCGTATAATATGATCAAGAGGTGGGGATATTTGAAGCGTCGGGAATTGATACAAAGATTAACGAAAAATGGATGGTGGCGTCTAAGACGTGGCGCAAAACATGACATCTACACAAATGGAATAAATACCGAACCGATTCCCCGCCATCGAGAAATAGATGAACTGCTCGCAAAAACAATTATCAAACGCCAAAGGCTGAAATAACCCCTTTGGGACTTTTAAATATTCACGGAGGTGTATTCTCTTGAAAAAAGCTTACCCTGTAATTTTAACTCCCGCTAAAATTGGATATGTCGTATATGTGCCCGATCTTGATATTAATACCCAAGGCACAGATGTTGCCGATGCAATTGAAATGGCACGGGACGCAATTGGGTTGTGGGGGATAACTGAAGAAGACTTAGGCCGTCCCATACCGGAACCTTCTTCCCACCTTCCCCAGCACGCGCCAGAAGAAATTCTTACGCTGGTAGATATTGATTTTGCCGTTTACCGTAGAGCAAACGACAATAAAACAGTTAGAAAAAATCTCACTTTGCCAAGTTGGTTAAATGAACGTGCGGAAAAAGAAGGAGTCAATTTTTCTCAAGTTCTCCAAGAGGGATTAAAAACCCACCTTGGTATTAAGCAGCCTTGAAAAGTCAAAGTAAAAGACACTCGTCCAGTTCAGAAGAAGAGAAGTTCCCTTCGTCCAAGCTAACCCCCTGCTCTCCATAGTGAATACGATTATGCACCATTAGCTTTTTGCAATTCTGTATTAATTTGGAAATTGTAATTGTGAATGATTTCTTGCCTCGCTGCACTGCGTCTTTAAAGATACTACCGTTTTTTTCAAGCTCTTTAAGTGCAAGCTTGATGCTGCGTAGCGGCGCATTAAACTGTTTTGCCAAGCAAAACTGAAAGTTTATACTTTCTTTTACTGCTGTAAATGACATTTGCAGCAGTCGGTAGCCGCCAAAGTCGCTCGGCTCCAACTGCAGCGGTATCTGCCCCTAACTCTGCTGCTAAGCTGCTTTGCAGCGCTGTATAAAGCCTTACGGCCTTGACAGTTGCCCTGACCGGCTTCAGAAACCACCACGCGTGAATGCCTCCGCCCGGCGTACGCACAAACATGCTTGCCGGTGGCAGTCCAGCATCAGCTATTCGTAGAAACCAGTGAAATTTTAGAACCTGAATCCAAGAAATATTTGAAACAACCAGAAACCGGCTAATAAATAATCTAATATCTCAAAGCTATGTCTATCTCGCTCAAATGCAAAGTATCTTTGCCAATTTTTGACTGCGCATTATTGGAGTTTGTACTTTTTTTAACCGGCTCACCCAGCACCCGGCACAATTCCTTGTAATTTTTATAATATTTATTATCATTATCTTCCACAACATTTCTTGTATTTTTTTCCGCTTCCGCAGGGGCAGGGATCATTACGTCCAATCTTTGGTTCGGAGCGCCTGTAAGGTTGTTGTAACTCGTATTGTCCCTCTTCGTATTCTTCATCATCCTCGTAATCGTCGTAATCGTCGTAGTCATAGTAATCTTCCGGTCCAAATTTTTCATCTATTAACTTTTTATATTTTTTAAAATTCTTGGCATAAGTATCTAACAGATATCCCTCTTTTTTGCGATTGAGGACTTTGTCGAAAAATTCCTTTTTAAGGCTATACAATTCGGGATAGGAATTCTTTAACCGCAGTATCTCTCTTCTGTACTTTTCAATGCCGGCAATAATATCCAACTCAAAGAAAAACCGTGTGGTATCGCATTCAAGGCAATCCTTATCATCACATAAATGGAGTTCACTATCGAGCATTTCCGCTAAATGGCTGTCAATGGAGAGTTCTTCTTTAAGTTTCTTGAGCTCCGTACGGATAACCTGCTCACTGTCTATTTCGCTTTTGATGTTCTGTATTTCTTCGTCATCCGGTTGCAATGTAAATGCGGCATCTATAGTTGCCGCCGATTCTGCATAAAAGCCTGCACTGTAAATCTTTTTGGAAAGAGCAGCCAGAAACCAGGCAACATTGACCCTTTCTTCTTCCTTTTCAAGCGCCTTTTTTTTCATCTCCTCAAGATGTTTCCGCATATTTGGATAATCGTGGTTATAAATGTCGATCTGAATGATATGGTAATACAGTTCAAGATTGTCCCAGCCTTTTCTGTTACTGACCTCAAGGCCTTCCCGGGCTGTTTTTTGAGCTTCGCCAAAATCATCGGTCTCCAGAAAACAATTGATCAGCCCCAGCCAGAGCGAAATGTTGTCCTCATCAAGAGACAGGGCACGGCGATATCTTTCGATCGCTTTTCGGTACCAGCCGCGCATGGCATAAGCATGGGCAAGCTGCCGGGCGAAGCCGGCATTTTGGGGTTCCTGTTCTACAAGCTTCTCGAAAATGCGGATGGCTTTAACACTATTTTCATTCTTTAAATATGCCTCTCCCAGCAGACTATTCACAATGGAAAAACGGGGGTACGACTTGATAACCATCTCCAGAAGTTGGATGGCCCCTGTGACATCACCCCCGCTCAGCGCCTTGCACCCTTCATTAAAATAGAATTTAACAACAGCGGGCATGGCGTCGATCTGATCGTACTCCCGACGCGTATTTTCATCAATTAAAACTTCATAGGCCTCCCGGATCTTCATAAATTCCTGAGAGTGCCGGTCAGGCGGAAATGCCCTGACAAGTTTAAAATAGGCTTTTTTTATTTCCGCAGGCGATGCGTTTTTAGCAATGTTAAGTATGCTGTAATAGTCTTTCATTTCCCTTTAATATCATTCCTTTTGAATAGTCTTTCTTTCCATTTCAGCAACTTGTTAAGCAACTTGAAACCGAGGCGTTTTTCTACATCCGCCAGGTATCGCGCTGCAGTGGTATTGGATTTGTCAATGGATAAAACGGTTCTCCAACAGTTAACCGCGGCGCTTGTTTTGCCGCCCAGCAGCTGCAAAACGCCCAAATAATTCAGCAGACCGGTGGATAAATCAAACCTGCTGCAGATTTCCTTGCTCAGGATCCTGGAGGCTTGGCTGTATTTTTCCTGCCGGCAAAGGCAGTCGGCTTGGGAAAAAGATGAAGCGGTTTCTTTCAGGGCGCTACTTAGATCTGCCAGATAGTCGCCGGCCGGGTTTTCTTCCCGGCGCTTATGCACACTTGCAGACCAGCAGTATTCCGCCGTTTTGAACTTGCCCAGCCGGTAATAACATAAACCCGCCAGGTTCCAGGCTGCAATATTTTCGCTGTTGAAGCTTACAGCCCTGGACAGATTCTGTACCGCCGGGCCAACTTGATCTTCTCTGACCAATCGCAGCCCTTCATTAAAGTAAAAACGGGACAGATTATCAAACATCTGCATCCTCCATAAGTTCATAGATAATATCATGCAGTTCCTCTTTAAGCTCATCAAGCGTTTCCGTTTTCTGGCCGCCCTGTACCAGGCCTGTCTTTATCTTCCTGATCAGGCTTTCCATTTCGGCAGCATAATAGCGCGCTTCTCCGCTCTCAACCATCCGCACGGCTTTTCTCAGGATTGCCTTATATTTGCGGGCGCCGGGAACCTTTTCCCATCCTTGCAGGTCAATTTCCTCGACCATTTCCACACCGGTTGTCTCTATAGTCAAATTGGCTTTTTCCCCGGTACTGACTATTGTGCCTTCAACTTGTAAGATGCCGTTGACATCGTAGGCAAAAGAAATATTTATCTTTTCCTGGAAAGCAGGGGCCGGAGGAATGCCTTTTAACAGGAATTTCCCCAGGAAATTATTGTACGAAGCCCTTTTATACTCCCCCTGATAGGCATCGATCACAACCTGGGTTTGGTTGTCGATAACTGTACCGTATTCCTTCTCTTTAATCACCGGGATGGTAACATTTCTCGGAATGATGATATCATAAGCGTCAGTGACGGGAAAACCGCCGACATAATCAAGTACCGACGTGCCGAGCGTGTACGGGCAAACATCAGTGATGATGATATCCTTCTCAGCGGAAAGCTGGTCGCCCAGAATACCCGCCTGAATTGCCGCGCCTCTTACAACAGCGAGATCCGGATCGATCAGTGAACGTGGTGAACTGCCCAGCGTCTTCTCAATAAAGCGCTGCACATAAGGGATGCGGGTTGAGCCGCCGACAAGCAGGATAAGATCAATTTCGGAGATGCTGAGGTGCGCATCCGACAGCGCTGTATGAATCTGTCCTGACGTGGAATCGATCAGCTCCTTGATCAGGTCTTCAAATATCCCCCTGCTTACAGTCTCCTCCAGGGAAACCGGATCCCCGCCCGCATTAGCAAAAAACGGCAGGAGCAAGTGGTATTCCTCTTCATCGCTAAGGGCTATCTTGCATTTTTCCACCGCCTCTTTCAAGCGCATCAACGCCCCCTTATCTGTCGAAACATCAGTGCAGTAATGAGCGGTAAACCTGCTTAAAAGGTAATCCATGAGCCGCTGGTCAAAATCTTTCCCGCCGAGTTGATTATTGCCGCTGCTTGCTTTAACATCGAGAACCCCTTCAAATAACTCCAGTACAGTTACATCGAGAGTTCCTCCGCCCAAATCATAGATCAGGATGTTCTGACATTCATCCATATGCTCCAGGCCATAGTCAAGCGCCGCAGAGGTGGGTTCATTTATTATCCGCTCTACCTTGATTCCGGCAAGTTTTCCCGCTTCCACGGTAGCACGCCTCTGCGTGTCGGAAAAGTAAGCAGGCACAGTTATTACTGCTCCGTTAATATCTTCGCCTAAATACTTGCGGGCACAATCAATCAGATACGATAAAATATAAGAGGAAAGCTGTTCCGGACTGTACTGTTTTCCCCTCATGGTTAGCGCCTGGCCGCCGCCCATTAATCTCTTTATTTCGATCACAGTATCGTCCGGTTTCAGCAGAAGTTGATCACGGGCCTCTTTACCAATAATAATCCTTCCGTCGTCCGTAAGCCCCACAACCGAAGGAGTTATATAATCTCCTAGGTGGTTTGGGATAACAAACGGCTCGCCATCTTTAAAAATTGCAATTTCCGATGTTGAAGTGCCCAAATCAATACCCACAATGCTGCCCATTACTCTCAAAACCTCCGTTATTTTTATTTACAATAACCCGTGCTTTTCTTAACAAACGCGACTGATACATATACCCGCAACGTAATACTTCAAGGATCATGCCATTTAAAAAATTTGCGTTCTCTTTTACCTCTACCGCGGAATGGATCCGCGCATCAAAGAGGGCGTTCCCGCCTTCGATACGGATTATCCCCTGCTGCAGCAAATCCTCTGCAGTATTTCTCCACAAAAGCTCCATCTGCCCTGCCCAACTTCCGGATTCATTTTTCAGTGAATACCTGTATATATCCTCAAGCTTGTCCAATGTAGCCACCAATCCCTGAACAAGCAAAAGCTTTTCTTCCTCAGAAGCAGCAAGAGTCTTCTTCAGTTCGGTTATATACTTGTCCTTCTCTTTTTCTTCCGTGTTTTCTTCCATATACTGCGAGAAAACTTCCTCAAGCTGAATATTTGTATTGTTCAGTTCCCTACTAATGCGTTTGAGAGTTGAGTTAAAGACCTCAAGAAGCTGTGTTGTTTCATTAGATCGCTCGACAAAATCAGCATCAACTGTAAGAAAATCATACTTTGTAAGCTCTTTTCGGAAATCAATCATGCTATTTGGCCTTCTCCTTATTAATATAATCGGCATCTTGTTTTTCAACACATATTTCTATATTCCTAAAATGATAATCGGGCAAAATTTAAATCTTTTTATAAAGATATACCTGAAGAAAATAATTCTTGAAACGGATGAAAACTCCTTTTTAAATAACAAAAAAAATGTCAAATCGACAAACTCTAAAAAAACAAAAAGATACCGTTTCATCGGTATCTGCTTCAGAACTTACTAACGGGGGTAATTACCCCCGTTAGTTTTTGCTTTTTTATATGGCAGAAAAGTAAGCAACTCTGGAATATTTCTTACCGAAAAAAGGCTGGTGCTATTGCAACATTAGATCATATCCAACAATGCATTGAGCGGAAACCGCAAGGCATGCAGTAGTAGTGATTATCGCAAGTGAAAACTGCAGAACCAAATAACGATTTCGTCTACAAGGAGGGCGAGCAGTAATAGCGATACTTGCAGCGAGAACGGCTTACGGGACCATTACCGTCATCTGACCGGGGCTGACAATCTGTATCACGCCGCCCCAAGCGCACATCAGCTTACAAGTATTGTTCAACGCCGGCTTTCCCCCGATCAAGACCGTCGGACTGCCCGGCATCCATGGAGCGGTCGTGTTGGGCACACAAGGCGCAGGTGTGAACATTACGGGCGGTGGCCGCTTCGTCGCCGGATTTACTACGCTGTTGCACATTCCGAATGGGGGAATATTGGCTATGGGCTTATTGTCCATAATAGTGGCGACGGGCGTACCGGTCAAAGTTGTCTGTTGCGAGTTAACAATCAAGGTTGATGGGGCTGTGCCGAATGGGCATATCATACTCGCCCCCATGCATACACAAATTGCCATACTCAGCCCTCCTGTTACAATATAGTTGTCCTTACCCCCATTATATAGCAAAAATGCCAGAGATTGAACCACCTACTTTTCACCGAAAATCAAATTTTAAATATTATTGGCCGTTAGACGGTTTACTATTTCCCGTCTTTTTCCTTTGCTTCCCTGGCTTCCTTCAAACCGCGCCAAATTTTCTCTGGAGTTAGCGGCAGTTCTGCCACCCGGACTCCGATAGCGTCGTAAACAGCGTTGGCCACGCAACCCAATGTGGGAGTGGTCGCGCCCTCCCCAACTTCTTTTACGCCCCAGGGCCCGTTGGGTTCAAAAGTATCCAACACCAGGGACTCAACATGCGGCATATCCAGCGCAGTCGGCAGCCGGTATTCAGCAAAGTTTCCGTTGAGCAGTTTTCCTTTTTCGTCAAAGATTACCTTTTCCCAGATGGTTTCCCCAATACCCATGGAAAACGCACCGTGCACTTGTCCGTGCAGCAACTGCGGGTTAACCACGTATCCACTGTCATGCACATCCCACGTGCCGACCACTTTTGTGATGCCGGTTTCCATATCGACTTCAACTTCAGCAACCTGGGTCGCGCTGCTATAGGCCGGTGACGTACCCACTGCCGCTCCTTTATGCGTGCCGCCCAGTTTACCCGGGTGGTAGTAGCCCCTTCCGATCAATACGCCATTTTTCACAAAATAAGCGCGGGCCACCTCAGCAAAAGTAAGATTAACCGCCGGCTCTTGTTTTACAAATACGAGACCTTCCTTGCAGTCCAATTCTTCCGCAGTCAACTTACCCGAGCGGTAGCCGCCGTCTTCCTTAACTTTGAGCATTTCCGCCGCCTGGATAAGTATTTTCTTTTTGATATCTTCCCCTGCTCTCTTTACCGCCCAGCCGGCCATTAAGGTCTGCCGACTAGCATAGGCGCCAAAGTCAAGGGTGGCCAGATCGGTGTCCCTGGTGCAGATCGTAATATCCTCGTAGGGAAAGCCCATCGCCTGTGCTGCCATCTGGGTAAGCACTGTATCACTGCCTTGGCCGATATCTACTGCTTGCGTATAGAGAATCGCATGGGTGCCGTCATCATAGACTTTAATCATACCAACCGAGTGCGGCAGATCGGTCCGGTACATGCAGAAACCTGCGCCGGTAACAAAGCCGCCGTTGCCGACGCCGATCCCCCTGCCTTCGGGCAGCTTGCCTTTCTTATCTTTCCATCCGGAGGCGTCCCGCGCTAATTCATTGGCTTCTTTCAAATAATATGATTTTACTTCATAACCATTTGGCGTGACAGTATTGGCTTTACGGGCGTTGATGAGACGCATTTCGATCGGATCAATACCGAGGTCTTCGGCAATGTGATCCAGGTGGCTTTCAAAGGCATAGCGCGGGTGCGGTTGTCCGTGTCCTCTCTGTGCGCCGCATGGCGGCAGATTAGTCACGTAGCGGTATGCGTCAAACCTGTAGTTGTCAAAATCGTACAGCACGGTCAGCAAAGAACCGGCATAATAAGACGAAGCCACGCCCAGGCCGGTGTAAGCTCCTCCGTCTAAGATTGTTTCACTTTCAACGAAGAGAATTTTGCCTTCCTTTGTGACACCGGTGGTATATTTCATATCCATTCCATGGCGGGCGCGGCCATTTAACCAAACTTCTTCCAGGTCAAAGAACATCTTGACAGGCTGTCCGGTTATTTTGGAAAGAGCTACGGCTGCAATATCCAGGCCGCTGACATCAAGTTTGCCGCCGAAACCGGCACCGATATAGGGGAGGGTTACACGCACATCGCCTTCCTTCATATCAAAGATCCGGGCGATGTGATGCTGCAGGTAGTGAGCCGACTGATGAGCGGAATGAATGTGTACCCTTTTCCCTTCCCAATAGGCGATGGCGCAGTGGGGTTCGATGAATCCGTGCAGAGTGCGCTGGCCTTGCAAGCGGTCGGTACGTACATAATAAGCTTCTTGCTTGGCTTGCTCAATATCCCCGAACTCCAGGTGGATCTCCGTGTTGATATTGCCCGGGTATTCTTCACAGATTTGCGGCGCGCCTTCTTTGGCTGCTTC
>CAZQXY010000051.1:601-10852 GCA_964597455.1 uncultured Desulfovibrionaceae bacterium | reverse complement strand
TAGATGGCGATGAACAACAATTGGGCTGGGAAATAGAAACCAGGGGAGAAATATACGTCCCTGAGGGTGATATTCCGGCCGCCGAAGTCAGGTTGAGAGAAGAAGAAATCGATCGTGAACAACTTGTAAGAGCCTTTTTTATTGATTTATCCCTGGCGAGGCTTATTGAAGAGCGGGACGGAGCTCTATACTATACTGACGGGGAAAAGGGGCTCCGCATTTATCCATCAGGGTTAGTGGAGTTTGCATTTCCAAGGCTGGAAAGAAACTTGAGTAATATTTCTTATAGCCTTGCGCTGCAAAAGGGCGCGGAGAGTATGAGCCTGTATGGAGGATGGCCTTCGGGAGTATATTTAGAAGAGGTTGAAAATAGAGGGAGAATTTACAGGTTATTGTGGGGGGCAAATCATGAAGGCTTGGCCTTCAAGGGTGAACAAACAGGTTGCGAAATGGAGATAAATGATCAGGGAGTATTATTTTACCGGAGAAATATCTATCTTGTCGGGGAAGAGATTTCGGGAAAAATGCCTTTTCGTTCCTACGAAGAAGCACTATGCCAGGCACTAGCCCTAAATGAGCAGTATTTTAAAGAAAATACCCCTGTTTTGCTGGCACTGGAACCTGTTTATTATATACCTTCCGCGGGAAAAGTTGAAAAAGCCATACCCGCATGGTCGGTTCATTTTCAAGGAATGGAGAAGAAATATCTTCACTGGGTTACCCTGGATCCGCTGTGATTTTTAAATAGCCCTTGAAACGTACATTTACTTCCGGAATGGATGCAAACATAATGGCAATTTACAGATAGAAAGCTAAAGAGTTTTCGTGGAGGTGATTTTATGGATCTATCCAAGGCTAAAACAGTCCTAATTATAACATTTTTGTTTCTTAATTTTTTCCTATTATACCAGATACTGGAGGATGAAGGAAAAGGGAGACTGGGTTCCTTCGGCCGAAAGGAAGAATTATCACGCCTCGAGATAGCTCTTCATGAAGTAAACCTTTCTCTTGATGTTCCACTGCCAAGGGGCGGCATGCAGGTTGCTCACCTGGTTGTAGAACCATTTCAGTTTCAAGTTGAGGAGATTATTGATGAATTGTGGAAATTGTTTGGAGATCGGAATAATGCAGATATTCCTATTGTCGAAGAGGTTCTCAGCGAAGCAGAAGATGAGCAGAGAGTTTATGCAGAATATACCTTTGGGGAATATGAGATGATTGTACGCAAGGAAGGTTCCATATCAATTAAGACCACGAGAGAAAGCGAGCCCCATTATGGCAAAGACAATAAAAGTTTGGAAGAGATAATGCAATCGGCGCAGGAAGGTATGGAAGGTATCTCCTTTATGGATAGTTTTATTTATGATTATACTCAGATTAGCCAGAAAGGGCTTGTATTGAATTTCAGGCAGGAATATGACGGTTTTCCGCTTTATGCAGGGTATTTGCAGCTTTTTATGCGCGGGCTTAAACCGGAGGGGTGTTATCTATATTGTCTTGAACCAGTTGGTTTTGCGGAACAAAAGCGGGAAGCCATACCTCCCACGACAGCGCTATTGCGTTTAATAGAAGCTTATAAGGGAGGAACTCAGGAAACGAGCATCATTGATTTTTCGTTGGGCTACTACAGCCGGGAATATGATGCCGAACGGTGGGAAATTCCTCCCGTATGGAGGATTCGCCTTGATAATGGCGAAGTATTTTATATTAATGCCTTCACGGGTAATTTAGAAAGGTAGTTGTTTTCTAAATCTGAAAAATAGCAGCAGCATAAAAGATCATTGCCGGAAGAGGATACTTAAGGAGGCACATTGTAGTGGAATACCTGCTTTTAAAAGGTAAACAGCAAATTAAGGGAACAATAAAGGTTAACGGTGCAAAAAATGCTGCAGTGGCCATATTACCGGCGGCGCTACTTACCCGGGGGACCGTAAAGGTTGATAATTTACCAAATATCACCGATATTGATAAAATAATTCAAATATTGAAATCCCTCGGCGCTGTTGTAACCTCTACCGGCAAACGCTCTGTAAGCATTGATTCCTCGGGGGTAAACAGCTTTTGTCCGCCTCCGTCAATTGTAAATAAATTTCGTGCTTCCTACTATTTGATGGGTTCATTGCTGGGCCGTTTTGGCCAGGTAGAGATCCCTATGCCCGGGGGCTGCGATTTGGGTCCGCGCCCTATCGATCAACATGTTAAAGGTTTTACGGCTTTGGGAGCAGAGGTTGAACTAAAGCATGGTATAGTGAAAATTAAGGCCAAGAAATTAATAGGTACGCATATATATCTAGATGTAGTCAGCGTTGGAGCTACGATCAATATCATGCTGGCTGCTGCCCGGGCTGAAGGGAAAACAGTAATAGAAAACGCTGCCAGGGAACCAGAGATTGTAGATGTGGCCAACTTCTTAAATGCAATGGGAGCACAGGTTGTCGGTACAGGTACCGATGTAATAAAGATTCAAGGAGTGCAGGAACTTGGCCAGGCCGAGCACAGTGTAATCCCCGATCGTATTGAGGCAGGAACATTCATGATTGCTGCCGCCGCTACACGGGGAGAGGCGCTTGTGGCAGATGTGATACCCAAACATCTTGATTCGATTATTGCTAAATTAAGGGAGGTAGGCAATGAAGTTGAAGTGGGGCCTGATTGGGTGCGGGTTAAAGGAAACAGCAGGTTATCTCCAGCGGATGTTAAAACCTTTCCCTATCCCGGCTTTCCAACGGATTTGCAGGCTCCAATGGTAGTGCTGTTAACTCAGGCCGGCGGTACCAGTTTTGTAACCGAAAATGTTTTTGAGGAACGTTTTAATCATTTATATGAATTAAGGAAGATGGGCGCAAAGATTAAGCTTGGTGGCAGGACGGCGATTATTGAAGGAGGACATGAATTAAGTGGTGCTCCTGTAAAAGCTTTAGATTTAAGAGGGGGAGCGGCGTTTATTATCGCCGGGCTGATTTCCAAAGGGGAGACTCGCCTTGAGGGCGTGGAGCATATAGACAGGGGATACGAACAAATAGAAGAACGTTTTAAATTGCTTGGGGTAAAAATGGAGCGCAGACAGTAATAGAGCACGTCATCAAGAAGAAATATTTCCCGGGCAATATTTTGTTGCATTTTGGCATAGTATGTTAAGCATTTACGGTGATGAAAATGGAACTTTGGCTTATTCGTCATGGCGTTACAGATGCTAACCTGGAAGGCAGAATACAGGGAAGGCTGGATTTTCCTTTAAGCCTGTCAGGCAAAAAAGAAGTATGCTTGCTTGCCAAGCGATTAAGAAACCAGTCTTTTTATGCATTTTTTAGCAGTAATTTATCCCGTGCTAAAGAGACATCGCAAATGATCGCCTCTCAAATACGAACTCCGCCCCCTGTTTATTCTCCTTTGCTGCAGGAATACGATTGGGGGATTATCCAGGGGCTTACCAGAAAAGAGATAGGTGATAGGTATCCTTTGCTATTAAGTCAACTTGAGCGGGATTTTCACCATGCGGAGGTTCCTGGAGCGGAAGGGATGCAGAGCCTTTTCAGGCGGGTTAAAGGTTTTTACCGGTTTTTGTCTGCTTCTGAAAAAAGAAATACAAAATCCTTGCCGGTAATCGTCGTAAGCCATGGCCGCTTTTTACAGGCTTTCATGCTCTATTTTTTGGGTTATGATCCCGGGAAAAATTGGCCCTTTTCTTTTAGTCCTGCTTCCCTTACAATTCTTGATGGAGATTTTAAAAAGAGTAAGCGCATACGGTTGTTTAATGATACCTGTCATCTATGAAGCCAAAGAAAGTTTATGCTGTTAATTGGATATATTAGGTAAAATGGCTTTCGCATCATTTTATTTTCATAACCAGGGGCGGTGTTTAATGATGAGTTTTTATGACGATTTTAATGAAGAGCCTAGAAGGCGCTCTCCCTTGAGGAGAACTATTATTGTTGTAGGGGTTATTTTGGCGCTGTTTTTAGCTGTATTCTTTTTAAATTCTTTTATGAAGAACCTGCGGGCGGAAGAAAATAATGAGCATCCACTTGCTCCCTTACCCGGGGAAGAAAACCGGGAGAACGAGGACGATATTCTTCCGCATACCGCGCAGCATTATTTGGCTGTGGTTGATGCTGTAGAAAAGGCGACTCCTTCTGTGGTGGGAATAAGCAATTACGGGATTGTGTTTGATTTTTGGGGACAAAGCAGCTTGCAGGAAAGGGCGACCGGTTCAGGGGTTATTATCGGCGGCGACGGGTATATTGTTACAAACTATCATGTTATTGAAAATGCAGAGGAGCTGGTTGTTACACTTGGTTCCGGGGAAGAATTTAACGCGACGATCATCGGGGCGGACCCTCCGACAGATCTGGCCGTGATCAAAATTGACAAAACGGAGCTTCCCGCCGCAGAATTTGCTAATTCAGAAAATTTGCGTGCCGGCGAACCGGCCATCGCCATCGGAAACCCATTGGGGCTGGATTTTCAGCAGTCCGTAACCCTGGGAGTAGTCAGCGCTCGCGAGCGTTCTATTACTATTCAGGGGCAAAAATTTACCTTTATCCAGACAGATGCTGCGATCAATGATGGAAATAGCGGTGGAGCGCTGGTTAATATCAATGGCAAGTTAATCGGGATTAATACGGCCAAAATTAAAATCACCGGCGTTGAAGGGATGGGTTTTGCCATTCCAAGCAATACGGTGAAGGAGATAGCGGCAGATCTCATTGAAAATGGGAGGGTTGTCAGACCCTGGATCGGTATTTCCACCAGGAATTTAACGCGCCTGGAAGCCGGGCAGCTGGGGCTGGAGGTCGATTATGGCGTAATTGTAATGGAAGTAGTAGCGGGAAGCCCGGCTGCAAGGGCGGGGCTGGAGCCGATGGATATTATTGTTGCCCTTGAGGGGGATAGCGTTGCCAATACTTCAGCGCTGCAGCAATTGATTTATCAGTATAATGTTGGTCAAAAAGTATCATTAACTGTTTACAGGGAAAAAAGTAAAATAGACCTGGAAGTAACGCTGGATAAAATGCCCTGACACCAACCCGGTAGGCAAAGATTAATACAGATATTAGAGGTTTTTCTGTGATGAATGCAATGTAACAGTTCAAAGGCGGAAGGATTAAGGTTTGGGGAAGGGCGTATCCCAGGGGGGGCTAATGTCAGTCATATTTATTTTTATTGATGGCCTCGGGTTGGGGCCAAAAGATGATAGCAACCCTTTTTTTGCAAACAACACACCTTTTTTAACCAAAATTCTCGAAGGGAATTACCTTACAAGGGAAGCTGCTGAAAAAGAATTTGCTCAGGTTTCGCTGTTGGGCCTGGATGCTGCTCTGGGCGTTGACGGGCTTCCTCAGAGCGCGACAGGCCAGACAACACTTTTTACAGGGGTTAATGCTGCAAAATATTTAGGTCGCCATTTACGTGCTTTTCCAAATCGCCGCTTGCGGAAAATCCTTTTCGAGAAAGGGATGTTTCGACAGTTAGATGCCAGGTCCTTAAAAGGAACATTTGCAAATTCTTATCGCCCGGAATTTTTTAACAAATTGACTTCTGGGGATAGGAGGTATTTTTCATGTTCGACCCTCATAAATTATTATGCCGGTTTACAATTTCGCACCCTAAATGACCTTAACAACGGTGATGCAGTAAATATGGATATTACAAACCATTTCTTAAGGGATAGGGGTTATGATGTTCCGCTGGTATCACCACAAGAGGCAGGCAAAAGGCTGGTAAAGATTTCACGGAGTTTTCATCTCACTTTGTACGAGTTTTTTGCGTCGGATCGTGCAGGCCATAGCGCCGATTTTGCCAAAGCTACGGAAGTGGTGAACAAACTGGATACGTTCCTGGGCTCTGTTGTGGAAAATATTGATCCGGGGAAAGAACTTGTTTTGGTGACCAGTGATCATGGTAACCTTGAGAATATGAACGTTAAAGTTCATACTATTAATCCTGTGCCCGCTTTGGCGATAGGCAAAGATCACCGAAAGTTGTTTAAATTATTAAAATCCAGGCAGGATATTTGTGGTGTTCTCCCTTCTCTGCTGGAAGTGCTCTCCGAATAAATGTATAAAATGCGGCCTGGCTGGTAGTCGAAAAAGATTATTTCAAAAAACGGGGTGTTAACTGATTAACATTCAAATAATCGCTGTGGGAAAAGTAAAGGAGCATTTCTATCAAAGAGGTATTGAGCATTACTTGATCAGGCTGAAACCTTATGCGAGGATTGGCGTTATTGAGTTGCAGGAGGGGAAATCAGGGGAGAAGGATAGCTCCCCGCCTGCAGCCCTCCGTGAAGAAGCACAAGAAATTGAGAAATATATCAGAAATGATGCTTATACAATAGTGCTGACTGCAGAGGGAAGGAAAATGTGCTCTGAAGAACTGGCTTATTACCTTGAAAGATTGATGATTGAAGGAAAAAGCAAGCTTGATTTTATAATTGGAGGGCCGGACGGGCTGGCTGATAGCATAAAAAAAAGGGCAGACCTATGTCTTTCGCTTTCCGGCCTGACCTTTCCCCACCGTCTGGCCAGGCTGATTTTACTGGAACAACTTTATCGCTGTTTTAAAATAATAAGAGGTGAACCGTATCACAAGTGACGGGGAAAATTTTTATTGTGTCCTGAAATAAAATGCCTAAGGAAGAATAAGTTCCTTAGGCATTTTATTTATTGAGACATTTACAGACAGTTTGTCCTATCTAAAAGGTGTATCTTTCCAAATAATCTGTTAGAAGCTATAAAGTATTTGTTGACTTATAGCATAATAATTTTTTACACTAGTGGCAAAATATAACAAATACTTTAACCGTATACCGTTATAATAAATAAGCCAGGCAATTTACTTAAATAATCAGGGTGGACAAGTATCTCTCATGGATTTCCTTAATGTATGTAAATTACAGGGAAAGAGGGATTATCTATAATGCCGGAGTGTTCAACATTCGAACTCGAACAAGTGGAAATGGATTTCAAGGAAGAGAAAGATATCGGGGCAGTATCGCGACTCCTGCTTTTTCTGCCCAAGCTCATCCTTATAACTCTTCTAGTATGTTTAATTCTATTCCTGGCCGATTTAATTTATCACCTGGTACAGTATTATTTAACAGGTGAAATTGCTTATTTTCTTCCTGAAGCAAGTCAGGTGATGAAATTTGCCAGGAGCAGTACAGGCCTTTTAGCGATTGGGACAGTACTGGCAGTTATAGTATTATTTGTTCTTGCTCTTTGGATCAGCTTCGGGAAAAAGAATGGAATATTAAACGATGAACAAGTAAACGAAGCTGAAGGTTCAAAAATGTTTCAAGCCACGATCGAAATAAAGGATAGTGAAACACCTGAGCAGGTTGTTCCTCTCCCAGTTAACAAGAAGGCCTCAAAGAAAATATACGGTAAATGTTGTGACCGGGAAGAAACAAAAGATGATAGGAAATATCGTAAAAAAAATAAACTTAACAATAAGCGCAGGGGTTACTATCCTGATTCTAAACCTGGGCAGCGAGGAAATGTAGTTATGTTCAAACAAAAGTATCCATCATTTCAAGGGGGTGCGTACAGGTCGATAGCGCCCAGGGTGATCACTGCTGCCAATAAAATCAAGTGCAGCACACAAAATCAAAGTGGTAAATGAAACCTCGTAAGGCGGTGTTTTTATTGAAGTTACGCGGCATAGTTAAATTCCTGATTTTTTGTTGGGCTGCAGTCATAATAGTTGGGATGAACAGCAATTCAAAAGCTATTATTAGAGAAGTATATGTGGAAACCAAAACATTTATTACTGAGACCCAGTCTATCATTAGGAATAATATATTGACTTATTATCTAGCACAATGGGAATTGAAACTACCTGATCTGCAGATTGGATATAACGTTCAGCCGGCATTTGCCTCACCTATAGCTGGATGCATTTCCTCGTTAACCTCCATTTTTCTGCGATATCTTGGTAATACTCCCGCCAGGGCTCCGCCTGAGCCAAGAGGGCCATTGTGACGAGGGCCCAATTAATTAATGGAGCTTCTTTAAACCGGGTACCAGGTTTCAGGAAGCAAAAAATTTAATATCGCCATTTTTTAACGATGATAAAATGCTACCGGTCTTTAAGCAGTTTTTCCGGTATTGCAGGCATTTGGGAATACCCGGGAAGCCAGGGCACAACCTTCAAGAAGAAACCCAAATTATTAACGGGACCTGCCCCTATCCGGGGTGAGCAAGGGACACTGCCAAAGGCAACCTGGCATACACTCTCTAAAAAAAGAAAAAATGTTACCAGTTTATGGTCGAAGATATATATTATCTTCCAAATAATTTCTTTTGATATATAGGGAGTTTTCAGTATAGTGATAAATCGTATAAGGGGGTAGTTAACCAAAAGTATTAAACAGTTCAAACAAAGAATGTTAAGCTTTTTCGTGAGATATTTATGAATCCCTGAAAACAAGCCAGGCAGAAAGCAGCAGGTATGAGGCGCCGCACCTGCTGCTTTTATTATCAAAATAAAAATGACAGACTCTTCGTTATTGGCAAATACCTTCAACTTTTTCGGTTGTGGGGTTTATTTTTCTTAGTAACGTTTTATTTAAATGTTAAATGTTAAATGTTAAACAGGAAAATTAAAATGAATGGCGAATTCTTAAGAGAGAGGTTAGGTAGAAAAGCGTTTATTGACTGTCATCATTACAGTCGCCAGTTATGCACAGGGGGTAATGATTTGCAGGGTTTTTATGTACAAAAGCATTACCTCAAATTCAATTTATTAAGGAGGGTTTCAGTTGTATACAAAAGCGTTTATTCCATACCGTGGCTATTACAGCTCACCGTTTGCACGCTGGCAGGGCAGTCTGCAGAATGAAAATGCCATTGAGCTGGGAGCAGTTACGGCGAAGAGGTGGCTTGCCTCAAAGAATTTTGACCCCAAAATGATTGATTACGTTGTTTTTGGAAAAACAGTTGGACAATTGCACAGCTTTTATGCCTCTACCTGGGCCGGTGCTATGCTGGGGGCGGAAAGGGTCCCTGCATTACATATTTCCCAGGCTTGTTCTACATCTACCACATGCCTTAATTATGCGGCGATGAGCGTGGAAACAGGTAGCTTTAATTTGGCTTTTTGCTTGTTGACAGACCGCTGCTCCAACGCGCCGCATACTATTTGGCCCAATTCTTTCGGGCCTGGCGGCGAGGTAATTTCGGAGAACTGGATGATGGATAATTTTAATGCTGATCCCTGGGTGGGGCTTCCCATGATCAAGACCGCTGAAAACGCTGCTGCCTCAATTGAGGGAATTACCAAGGAGCTCTGCGATGAGATAGCCTTACGGCGCTATGAGCAGTACCAGGATTCCCTTGCTAATGACCGTGAATTCCAGAAACGTTATATGTTCCCTGTTGAGTACAAAATTAGCAAAAAGAAAAAAGCTATCCTGGAAGCAGATGAAGGTATTACACCAAGAACGAAGGAAGGTCTCGCTGCTCTCAAAGCTTTTATCCCCGGCGGTGTACACAGCTCCGGCGTCCAGACCCATCCTGCCGATGGCAACGCCGGATTTATCGTTACAACCCGGGAAAAGGCACAGGAGCTGAGTGCAGATAAAAACGTGGAAATCCAGATTATCTCCTATGGTTTTACGCGAGTGGAGAAAGGTTTTATGGCTGCCGCGCCGGTCCCTGCAGCGGAGAGCGCTTTGAAGAATGCGGGGCTTACCCTTAAGGATATAAAAGCAATTAAAACGCATAACCCCTTTGCTGCCAACGATGCATTCATGTCCAAAAAAATGGGACTGGATCCCATGACCTTTAACAACTATGGGAGTTCCATGATTTTTGGGCACCCTCAGGGCCCCACTGCAGGCCGCTGCATTGCTGAGCTGATCGAGGAAATGGTTATATTGGGCGGCGGTTATGGGCTTTTTACAGGATGTGCTGCAGGCGATACAGGTGCCGCATTAGTTGTTAAGGTAACCGGGTAATCACGTTATAATGTTTGCAGAATAACCCGTCTGTTTTCTTTGAACGATTTACCTTTTTATAGCAAAGGATGCTTCTGAAAAACGAAGCATCCTTTGCTATAAAGCTACTCGGTCACTGCTCTCCAATTCATCTGGCTTTTTACGGAAAAATAAATGGAAAGGGGTGGGTGCCTGATCCGCCCGGAATTTTTAGCGGTGAAGGCGATACTGTTGATATTTGAAAAATTAGAAGTAGGGGCTTTTGCGTCAAACTGTTACATTGTAGGTTGTCCACAGACAAAGGAGGGAATTGT